>NZ_AXVL01000019.1 GCF_000482505.1 Leptotrichia trevisanii DSM 22070 | reverse complement strand
ATTTCCCGCACCCACTCAATGAAAAGTTCAATAAACTTATCCGGCTTTATGATTCTAAAAATATGCGAAATTGTATCATGGGAAGGTGTTCCATGCTTTAAATCCAGCAACTGAGTGAAGTATTCCTGCCTAAGATCAAGAAAATATTCAATTTCAGTGGCATCCTTACAGCCAGACAGGATAGCAAAAATCGACATTATGATGACATCATTCAATTTATACATTTTTCCTTTATTTTTTCTAGTATCTTCCAAATTTTCAAAAAAATTCAATATTTCCAGTTTCATGGCACGACTCCTTTTTTCTTTATTATACCATACTTGGATAAGATTATTTATTTTAAAAAAGAAAGTTTTAACATGCAATTACTCTACCTAATGACTCCATTAGATTAACAGGATATGATGTGGTATAATATAATAGAGTGATAAAAATTGCAAAAGCATATGAAATAACAGAAGAAATTTCAAATGAGATAAGAATAATTAGAAGAACAATAAAAAACAAAAACGAAGATACAAGACTGCATGGAGTAGAATTAAGAGGCTTGGGTAAAAAAAATAAAGAAATATCTGAAATTTTAGATGTCTACGAAAAAGTTGTGAGCAAATGGATAAGCATATTTTCAAATCAGAGAATACAAGGATTGATGAACAAGCCAATAAGGCTAATGTTTAAAGATGAAGCAAGTTTTGGAAGAATTAACAAGTCTAAGTATTGCTGATGCAATAATTGCCATCATATAAGGGAGTACAGGTATGCTTTTGGTGCGGTGGAGCCTTTAACGGGGGAGAGATTTTTTTTAGTGCTGCCAAACTGCAATACTAATAATATGAATATTTTTTTAAAGAAATTATCTGAAAACTACAGCGAGGATATTGTGATTCTAGTCTGTGATGGAGCAGCATGGCATAAATCAAAGGCTCTGAAGACGCCAGAAAACATCATAATAACTATACACCATATACACTGGAAATGAACCCCATTGAACAAATTTGGAGACAAATAAGACATATGGGTTTTGGAAATAAAATATTCAAGACATTAAATGCTGTGGTTGATAAGCTATACGACACTATAAATTCACTTATAGGTGATTTAGTAAAAAGCATAACTCTTCGTAAATGGATTCGTTCTGTTGGTTAAATGGGTTTAGTGTAAGAGAAATTTAGTATTAATATTGCGTCATAAAAATTAATTAAATTTTAATGAAATTAAATTTTAAAATTTTTAGATGTAATAATTAATCTTTAACCTCTATTTTAGAGGTTTTATTATAAAATTTATTTTTTGAATTAATTTTATTTTAATATTTATAAAATTGTGAAGCCATTTATTTTAGATGGTTTTAATGTAATTAACAAAAACTAAAATGTACTCTAAAATTTTTGGGATTATTATGATATAATTACTTAAATAATTTATTTTTTTAATAAATTAAACTATTTAAACAAAGGTGTAGAGAGATGAGTAAATATAGTGTAGGAGGTGGAAAATATTGAAAAATATAAGTTATGTCAATATAAAAAACATATTTTTACAAAAATTAAAAATATTATAAAAATAGAATGAAAATTATAAAAACAAAGTTGTTGTATTCCTTATATTAAAGGGTTTTGATATAAAAATGATGTATTTTTATATTTAATTTTGGTTAAAAATTATTAAAAAACAGATTGCAAAGGTTAGAACTAAAAAATAGGACAGAATATTCCAACTTAAAATATTTTGAATTGTTAAATATATTAAAAAGTAATTAGTTTGCGTATGCTCTTAAAGTTTTTTTACTAATGTATAGTGTTTGTAGAGAATATTGTTTTGACTGGTAATAAATTCTTGTAGAAAATTGTAAAAGTAATAATATAAAAACTCAATAAATACAGTATTTTTATCTAAAATATTAAAATTTTGTAGTAAAAATAATGGAGAAAAATAGTAAAAATTAGAAATGTAGAAATATTGTAATTATTAGAAATTTTAGACTTTTACAAAAGACTAAATAAATTCTTGGGATTGGAGAAAAATCATTACATATATGTTGAAAAAATCTTGGAATTTTCTAGGTTTTTCGATTTTTACAGATGGCTATATACAAAATAAAGAAAGGAGAGTGTAGTATTTATATAATTATTTATAATATTTACTATACAAGAGTTTTATGAATAAAAATATTAAAGATTTTATTTTTTTTACAGATAAGGAAGATATTGATAAATTAAATCATGAAATACAAGGGAATTTTTTATTAAAGAGAGATGAGATTAAAGATGAAAACATTGAAAAGGTTCAGTTTGATAATTTGAAATTTGGAATTTATTTTTCTAAATCGAAAGAAAATAAAGAAAGAATATTAGTTTTAAAAAATAAAAAGAAGATAAAATGTGGACATTTTTTTATAAATGGGATAAAAAAGGAGTTTTATACAGATTTGTATTTTCTCATAATGCATCAGGAAGAAAAAGATAGAAATATAATTTTTGAGGAGCTGATTGAAAAAATATTGGAAATTATTAAAATAAAAGATATAAATTTATAATTTGAGATATATATAAATATTAAACCTATTTAAAAATAAAAATTAGACTTTATAAATTTATATAAAAACCTATTTAATTTCTACTATATTAAATGGGAAATAGCGTAAAAGAGTAAAACTTTAAATGAAATGTTAAAACATAGAATCGTTAATTGTTATCAGATAAATATTTTCAAAATTTAACTAAAATATTCGTAATTTTTCAATTTTGTTGTAATAATATTAAAATTATAAGTTTTTAAATAATCCTGATACATACTCGAATCTTGTAAAATCAGATAATTTTTGAGTATGAGGAGTACAGTTATAATTTTCAGGTTTAGTTTTAAAATAGCTTTACTAAATAAATTTTTTTGAAAAATAATTTGATTTTTTGAAAAATGGGGGTATACTTTTAATGTAAAGAAAGAAAATGGAGGTATTTATATGAAAGTTTTAGCTATGATTTTAGCTGGTGGAAGAGGTTCAAGACTTGATATTCTATCAGAAAAAAGAGTTAAACCAAGTGTTCCTTTTGCTGGAAAATTTAGAATTATTGATTTTGCATTAAGTAACTGTTCAAATTCTGGTATTTATGATGTTGCATTGCTTACTCAATATTTACCACTATCATTGAATGAACACATCGGATCTGGAAAACCATGGGATTTTGACAGAAGAGATTCTGGAATCACAATGTTGCAGCCACATGAAAAACTTGGTGGAAATTCCTGGTACCAAGGAACTGCTGACGCAATCAGACAAAATATTGATTTTATTAAAAGTAAAAATCCTAAATATGTATTAATTTTATCTGGAGATCATATTTATAAAATGGATTACAGATGGATGTTAAAAGAACACGAGGAAAATGACGCTGAGCTGACGATAGCTGTACAGCCTGTACCTATTGAAGAAGCAAGTAGATTTGGTATTTTTGAAGTTGATCAGAATAAAAAAATCTTAAACTTTGAAGAAAAACCTGCTGAGCCAAAAAGTAATTTAGCTTCAATGGGAATTTATATTTTTAATACAGATTCATTATTAGAATACCTTGAAAAATTGGAAAACCACGATTTAGACTTTGGAAATCACGTTATTCCTGCGATGATTCACGAAGATAGAAAAGTTTATGTTCACACTTATGACAGCTATTGGAAAGATGTGGGAACTTATGATTCATACTTGGAAGCAAATTTAGACTTAATCAAAAAATCTGAAGAAGTTGGAATTAATTTGTATGATCAAGGATGGAAAATTTATACAAGAAGCGAAGATTTAGCACCCGTTAGAATTGGAGTTACAGGAAGTGTTCAAAACTCATTAATCTGTAATGGATGTAAAATCGAAGGAAGTGTGGAAAATTCAGTGTTAGGGCCAGGAGTTACAGTTAGAAAAGGAGCAACTGTCAGAAACTGTATTATTTTTTCTGGAACTTATGTAGATGAAAATTCACACTTGGATACAGTTATTGCCGACAAAAAAACATACATCGGTAAAAATTCATTTATTGGAAATGGAAATGCAAGTATTCCAAATAAAGAACGTCCAGATTTATTGTCTTCAGGAATAACAGTTATCGGTAAGAGCGTAATTATTCCTGATGGTTCAATTATTGGTAAAAATGTAAGAATTTTTGCTGGAGTTAAAGTTAATGAACATAACAGATTAATTGAAACTGGAGAAACTGTAAAATGGTAGTTTGAACGTCTAGAATTAGAATATAAAAAAATTAAAAGTTATATTTTCAGATAGTTTTGTTGTTTTTTGTTATAACGAATGATTTTAAAATTATCTGGGATTAAAAAAAATTCAAGTTATTGAGATTTTTGCACAATTCTAGATAGTGCGTCTTGATAACTTGAATATTTTAGAATATGCTCAAAATCTTGTAAAATTGAACTGATAAAAACAAAATAGGGATTGAGTTGAAATATGAAAATGTAATAATCATAATTTTTAAGTTCAGTTTTAAAATGATTTTTACTATAAATATTTTAAGAATAGGAGTGATTAATTTGAAAATAGTATATTTGGCATCTGAAGTGGCTCCGTTTTATAAATCTGGTGGACTGGCTGACGTTTTGGGGGCATTGCCTAAAAAAATGCAGGAATTAGGACATGAAGTTTCTATAATAATGCCTAAATATGATATAATACCGTTAAAATATCTTGAAAAGCTGGAATGGGTAGCAAGGCTTGAAAGTCACGGAGATGTGTTTAATTTAGTAAGATACCCAGATGATAAGATAAATTATTACTTTATTGAAAATAAAGCATTATATGAAAGAGGACATGTTTATGGGGATTTTGATCAGGATGTTCAATATGCGATGTTTTCAGAATTGGCACTTAGATTTTTAAAGGAAATTAATTTGCAAGCGGATATTTTACATTGTAATGACTGGCAAACTGGCCCAGTTCCATATTTCTTAAATGTTAGATATAACTATGATCCATTTTACTGGGATATGAGAACCGTTTATTCAATTCACAACTTAATGTATCAAGGAAAATTTTCCAAATATTCATTTGAAAGAATGGGATATTATATGGATGACAGACATGACTTGAATTTTATGGAAATTGGGATTGGATATGGAGATGTAGTAAATACAGTGAGTCCAACTTATGCTGAAGAAATAAAATATGCTTATTTTGGTGAAGGATTGGAATGGATTACAAATAGAAAATATATTCATGGTATTTTAAATGGAATAGATGTAGAAGAATTTAATCCTGAAACAACGAAGGGAATAGTGCATTTTAATAAAGATTCTTTGGATAAAAAGAAAGAAAATAAATATTTACTGCAAGAAAAATTAGGATTGCCAAAATCAGATGTTGCTTTAATTTCAATTGTTTCAAGGCTTGTGGAAGGAAAAGGACTGGACTTGGTATCAGCTGCACTTGAAAACTTGCTGCAATATGATGCTGTTCAAATAGTGATTTTAGGAAGTGGAGATAAATTCTATGAAGACTATTACAATCACTTGGCTTGGAAATATCCTGATAAATTCAAAGTTTATCTTGGATACAACGGACAGCTTGCAAATGAAATTTATGCAGGAAGTGACATGTTCCTAATGCCGTCAAGATACGAGCCTTGTGGACTTAGCCAAATGATAGCAATGAGATTTGGAACTATTCCGATTGTAAGGGAAACTGGAGGACTAAAAGACTCTGTACAACCTTATAACGTTTTCACAGATGAGGGGAACGGATTCTCATTTACAAACTTTAATGCAGATGATATGCTTTTTACAATAAAAGTGGCAGAAGGAATTTATTACGATAAGCCTGATGTTTGGGAAAAATTGGTAAAAAGAAATATGGATTTAGATTTTTCTTGGGACAGATCAGCAAGAGAATATGAAAAACTTTATGAATTAGCTAAATCTTATTAATCTATTATTTAAGCAAGGGAAATCAATTACCATTTCCCTTGCATTTCTGGCTTATCTAAGTATTTTTTTGAAATAAAAACGAAACTCGCTACGTAAAACTTCGTTCAAACAGTTGTTTTCATTCAAAAAAATCACGACATTTTTAATTTTTAGTTACAGTAGATGTTTTAATCAGAAAAATTTAAATAGATAAATTGGATTATTTTGTGAGAATAAAACAATTTTTTAGAAGTAAAAAAGAGAAAATCACTCTCAAAATCTCATTTAAAGCAATTTTTTCTAAAACAAACATTTCAACTTTGCATTTTTATTTCATCAATTCATTAAAATATAAGAAAAGTTAATAATTTTGTTTAGTATCTTCACAATAGACATTTCCGCTAGAATATTTATAACATTTTCTCACTCTTTCTGCATCTTGTCGATTAACTTTATCCCATCTTTTTGAATCAAATAGTTTACATCCGACAATAGTAAAAGCAAGAATAGCGATAATCAAAATTTTTTGTTTAAATAAATGAAAATTATTAATAATTAAAATATTTTAAAGTAAAAAAATTAAATAATGATACAACATTTCTGATTGAAGTTTTAATGGTGATGTGATAAAATTTTAGAAGAAAATAATTTTGAAAATAGAGGTAAATTGATGAAAAGAGATAAAATTGGGTTTTTGATATTTCATATATTTTTTATTGCATTTGTGCTGTTTTTGAAAAATGTAGCTACTTTTCAGAATGAGGCGCTGGAGATGAAATTTTTGGAATGTCTGCTTATGGGTGTTTATATTTATACGTTTTTTACGGCGAAAATTTATTTGGAGTGGCTAAATTCGTATATGATTTTTTTGTATACGCTGTTTTTGTTTAATTTTACAAGGATATTTCTGGATATTGTGAATTATAGGGAGTTTGGATGGGCTACGAAGTTTGCTAATTTTTATTTTTTTTATGATGTGAGAAATGAGATAATAAATGTTTTTCTGCTAGTATTACTGTTTACACATCTAGGATTTTTTATTGCGATTTCAAATGAAAAGATTAGTGAGATTAGAAGCAGCGTTACGCTTGAAAGCAGAAGGCTGTTTACGAATGTCGGAATGGCTCTGTTTATAATTTCATTGCCTGCTTTAGCCTACAAGATGTTTATTCAGCTGAGGGTTATTTTGCGGGCTGGATACGAGGCTTATTATACTGGAATTTTAAAGGGAGTTGATTATCCTGCATTTACAAAAGGCTCTGGTACAGTAATGACAATTGGATTTTTGATATTTTTAATTTCAATTCCATCCAAAAGAAAATTTTTGACAATTTCTTCACTTTATCTCATGGTAAAACTGCTGGATTCGTTTAAGGGGGCAAGAGCAATATTTTTGACACAGCTGCTTTTTATAATGTGGTATTACGCAAAAGTCTATGGAATCAGGATAAAAGCCAAGACAATGGTAAAGTTAGTAGGATTTACCGTGATTTTTTCACAAATTCTAGTGTCTGTGCGAAGTAAAAAAATATTCAGTCTGGATTTAGTAAACACAATTTTTAATTTTCTATTTTCTCAAGGAGTAAGTTATCTCGTACTTGGCTACACAATCAATTTTAAGCACAGCATTGTAGGAAACGGAAGCTATCCCTACATCTTGCAGGGGATATTTGGCTTTAAGCCACAGTCGCTGGAAACGCTTGCCACAACTAACTCCATTGCGGATAAATTAACATATTACCTAAATTCAGGTGCTTATTTAAAAGGAGAAGGAATCGGCTCAAACTATATTGCAGAAATGTACGATTTAGGCTACTTCTGGTTAATTGTAATTTCAATTCTGCTTGGAATTTTTATTATAAAATACGAAAAATATGTTGTGAAAAATAGATTTTTATTATTAACAAGCTATTACTTCATACCAAATTTATTTTATATCCCAAGAGGCTCATTCTTTGGGGAAGGGCTAATAAAAAATATGGCAATGCTAATAGCAGTTTATGTGATAATTTTCAGTTTTGACTACATGTATAGGAAAATTGTGGAAAAGAAGGAACTGATTTGATTTTTTAGGGAGTTGAGTGGGATTGAATGAAAAAATTCAAGAGTTTAAAATGCTATGGAGTGAAAAATTGATAAAGCTTGGAATAGCAATTTTTTTGATAGGATTAATAGTTTTTTTATTTAAAGGGAGTAAAATATTTGACCAGCTTTTTTTGATAATATTATTGGTTGGTGTAGTAGTTTTGTTAAAGGTAAATTTTGAGTTTAATCGGAAAGTAGTAATTTTAAAAGATATTTTAGTTTATTATGAAGATGGAAGAGAGTACCATCGTGCAAAGATAACTGGAAGCAATATCAAAACGTACTATAAGGAAAAAAGAGCTTATAGAAGCAGGTACAAATGTAAGTATATGTCGATAAATAAATTTGAAATCCCTATTTACTCTCTTGGACTTAAAGGTAGTATAGAACTTGAGAAAGCAATATATGAAATTCAATATAAAAAAAATAACACAGTAATAAAAAACAGATTATTTACAATTCCTAGGGAAAGATTAATTAAAGAAAAATTTGGAAATTTCATTGTCGATACAATCGTTACATTTTTATTGTTAATATTGGCAGCAGTTAATGCAAATGCTAGAGCCTTCTTTTTGATTGTTTATTTGGTTATTGTTAGTTTAAATGTATTTTCTCTAATAAAATTAAATAAATTTACACCTAGAACTATAAAAATTACTAAAGATGTGATTATTATTGATAATGTAGAATACAACAAATCTGATATAAAAGAAATTAAAGTTACTAATTCAGACATAGTAACTTTAACAACACTTTTTAAAATCAGAAGATTAAAAATAATAGGAAAATTTGGAAAAAGAATATTCACGTTGGGAGCTTGTCCAAATTCTGAATTTAAAAATTTCAGAAAAGATATGATTTATGAAAATTATGAAAGTCTTTATAAAGAAATAGTGAAATTTTGTATTAAAAATGAGATTGAGTATAGGTTGGTGTAAAAAGGAATAAATTTTTTAGGAGCTGAATGAAATTGGGCGAAAAAGAACAAGTATTTAAAGTGCATTGGATAGAGAAATTAAAAATGGTGTGTAGACTGGTTTATATTCCAGTATTGTTTTTTTGGGGGTGGAGATTTTCTTTGGATTTTTCAATAAATGAAATATTTTTTAAATGCTTTTTAACTGTTCTGCTTTCAATCATAATATTTTTAATTTTATCAATTTATGCTTTTAATAAAAAAATCCTAATCTCTGATGGTATTTTGACATATTATGAAAGAGGAAAAGAAGTTTGGTGCAGGAGAATAGGAAAAGATAATGTTAGGATATTTAACGAGAATAATTTATTTTATGGTGATGTTAAATATCTTTCGATAGATTATTGTTATGTTGTTATTTCTTTATTTGGAAAGAAAAATTGCTTAAAACTTGAAAAAATTATTTGTGAATTTCAACTTGAAAAAAACGAAATTGAAAATACAGTATTTGAAATTCCAAAAAAGGAATTACTTGTAGAAAAATTCAAAGATATTTTTAAAAATAATGCTATTGGGGTAATTTTTGCTTTGATAATATTTAAAATAATATATTATCATGCTATTTTTTTGAAATATTTTGTGATAATTATTCCTTTGGGAGTTATTATTTTAGAAATTATTTCTTTAATTAGAATGAAAATTTATACACCGAAAATTATAAAAATATTTAGTAATTTTATAAGTATTGATAATGAAAAATACAGTAAGTATGATATAAAAAAGTTGATGATTACAAGTCCGAATACAAAAAGTGAAACAATAGATTTTGGATACAGAATATTAAAAATTTTTGGAAATAATGAAAAAAAGGTTTATACACTAATTACCTCTAAAAATTCTGGAAAGGATGAGGATTATGAAACTTTTTATAAAAAAATAGTGAAATTTTGTATTAAAAATGAGATTGAGTATGAGTTGGTGTAGGAGAATAGGAGTTTATCGTTGATGGAAGTAGAAAATATAGAAATAATAGACGGAATAAATGACAATAATAAAAACGATATAGTCAAATGGACTAATGAAAAGGGAAGGAACTTTCTTGAGCAATGGGCTGGAAAAAGTCTTGATTTTCCACTTACAGAAAGTCAAATTGATGATTTGAAGGATATTTATTCGATTTTTTGTGAGAATGAGTTTGTGGGGATTATTCAGAAAATACGAAAAGAAATAGATAATATCCATATTGGAAGATTTCTGATTAATCCTGAGCTTACTGGAAGAGGGCTTGGAAAAAGGGCTTTGATAGAGTTTATAAATTTAATTTTTCAAGATGAAGACGTCAATTCGATTACGTTAAATGTGTTTGATTATAATGTGGGGGCAAAGAAATTGTATGAGAAAGTTGGATTTGAAGTTGTGAATGTTACTGAAAATCCGATGAAAAAGTATATGATGATTATGAAAAAAGGTGAAAAATAGGAGAAAATAATGATAGAAAAAAAAATATATTATGTCTGGATTGGAAATGCTAAAAAGCCAGATATTTTTTATAAATGTCTGGAATCGTGGAAGAAAAATCTGCCTGATTTTGAAATTATAGAGATAAATGAGAAAAATTTTGATATGGAAAAACACCTTGCGAAAAATAGATTTTTTCGTGAATGTTACGAAAGAAGGCTTTGGGCGTATGTTTCAGATTATATGAGAGTGCATTTTATGTATGAAAATTCTGGAATTTATGTGGATACAGATATGGAAATAATTAAAGATTTGACACCGATTTTGGAACGAGAAGATGAATTTTCTAAAAATGGGAAGATGAATTTTTTTATTGGGTATGAAGATGAAAAACACATAAGTGTTGGGATTTTTGGGACAACGAAGCATAATGAAGTGTTAAAGGACATTAAAGATTTTTACGAAAATGACATTTGGAAAAAGCCGATTTGGACGATTCCTAAGATTTTTACGTATACTTTTGAGAAAAAATATAATTTGGGTGAGAAAAGGGAAAATGTTTTGAAAGATGGGGAGATAGTTATTTTTCCGAAAGAATATTTTTATCCCTATGGATTTAAGGAAGTTTATTCTGATGATTGTATAAAACCTGAAACATACGGAATTCATTGGTGGAATGATAGCTGGAGCAGTTTGAAGGCTAGATTATTTTTGGAAACGAAGCATTTAATCGGAATAAAAAAACTGGTTAAAAAGGCGAGAATAATTGCGAGGTTTTATTTGAAGGAAAAGAGATAAAAATAAGGAGTATTTAGATAGAAATAAAAAAGTAAAAATAAAAAGGTTTGGTAGATACTGAAAAAAGTGATATAATTGAATGAAAAATTTGAAATAACAGATAAAATTTGTAGGAGAGAAGCTGTTATTTTGATAAAAAAAAGAAGGGTTAGGAGAAACAATAGAAAAATGAGTAATTTAAAAAAAATATTGTTGTCACTTATGATTTGTGGGGCAACTGTTAGCTGGGCTAAGGAATTTAAGATAATGACGTATAATATTTATGGGGGAAGGCTTACGAATGGACAGAAGCTAGGGGAAAGTATTAAGACGTATGAGCCTGATTTTGTGTCGCTTCAGGAGGTGGACAAGTTTACGAAAAGAAGTAACTTTCGGGATATAACTTCTGATATTGCGAAAGTTCTGGGGTATGACTATTATTTCTTTAAGAAATCAAGAGATTATGATGGTGGAGAATATGGAATTTCATTTATTTCAAAATATCCACTTGAGAAGATATACACATATGAATTGCCATCGGAAGGAGTGGAAAAAAGACAGCTTGTGGTTGCAGAACTGGCGAAAAAAACTTTTGGGAAAAAAGTGCTGGTTATGAATACGCATTTGGACTTTAAACAACAAATAAAGCCTGAAGAGATGGAGTCGCTGGATTTACTTACGAAATTTTTTGATAAGGATGATATAAAATTTTTGAGTGGAGATTTTAATTTTTTGCCAACGACGAAATATTATGGAGAAATTACGAAAGACTGGAGAGATACTTATATGGAATCCAATGTTGGTGGTGTAAGAACACTTTCGGATCCACGTATTGACTATATTTTTGGAAGCCAGTCGAAAAAATGGAAGGTAAAGGCAAGTTACTTTATTAATGATGCAACACAGGACTGGACAAAGCTGTCGGATCATCTTCCATATATGACAATTTTAGATATAAAATAAAAGAAAAAGGAGATGTAAAATATGAAAATTTCCCTTATAATGCCAACAATTAATGTTACAACTGAACTTGATTTATTTCTAAAAAGTCTAAAGACACAGACTTATAAGGATTTTGAGCTGATTGTGGTGGATCAGAATGAAGGAAATGAAGTTTTTGAAATTGTGAAAGATTATGAAGAGGAATTTAAGATAAAATATGTGAAAAGTGATGAAAAAGGGCTAAGTTTGAACAGAAACAGAGGACTTATCCTGATGAAAGGCGAAATTGTCGGATTTCCTGATGATGATTGTGAATATCAGCCTGATACGCTTGAAAAAGTTGCGGAATTTTTTGAAAGAAAGAAAAATTATCGGATTTATTCGTGTCGTACACTTGAACGTGGGAAAGATTATGGAACAGGCGTTATGGAGAAAAAGGACACGGAAATAACGAAAGATAGTGTGGATACGACTGTAAAATCCATAACTTTTTTTGTGAATTATGGTAAAGATGACATTGTTTTATTTGATGAAAATCTAGGTGTTGGTGCAACTTTTGGAAGTGGAGAAGAAACCGACTATGTGCTGACATTGCTTCACAAAGGCTACAAGGGAAGATATTTTGCAAACGACATAATTTACCATCCAGCCAAGAAGGGAAACTATAACGATTTTGAACGTGCCTATAAATATGCTCTAGGATTTGGAGCATTGGTAAAAAAGGAAGTAAAAGGCAGAAAAAACAGATTTTATATTCTGAAATACTGGAAACGGCAATTTAGAAGTTTTGTCGGAATGCTTATTACTAGAAATAAAAGATATCATAGGGTTGTGATGAAGGGCAGAAAAATTGGATATACAAAATATAAAATTTAAAAAACAGGAGAGGAATATGGATAAGATAAAATGCTTGATAAATATGATAATAGCTTATCTCATTTATCCATTTAACAAAAGAAAATTCAAAAATAGAAATATATGGCTTGTGGGTGGAAACGCAGGAGAACTTTTTGTGGATAATGGACGTGCGATGTATGAGTATTTACGGTCAAGACAGCAGGAAGAAGTGTACTGGGTAATAAACAGAAATGCAAAGATTGCAAAAAAAATTCCAGGAGAAAAATTGATAAAAGGAAGTGTAAAAAGCTATCTGTATTTTATGAATGCAAAAGTTGCATTATTTTCCCACTCAATTTCTGCGGACATTGTCCCATACTTGTTTGTAGTGCCATTAATAAATAAATTTCACAAAAAAGTATTCAAAGTATTCCTGAATCATGGAACAGTAGGCTTCAAAGTCCGACAGGCAATGAATCCAAAAACGGCAAAAGTAGCAGAAGCACTTGTAAAATCTTACGATTTAAATATCTGCGACTCAGAATTTGAAAAAAAAGTAAAAACAGAAACTTGGTGGGAAGTTCCAAAGGAAACAGCAGTTATAACAGGTTACCCAAGATACGATAAATTATACAATCTAAAAATTATGGAAAAACAAATATTCTTTATGCCGACATGGAGAAACTGGCTAAAATCAGAAAACTCAGAAAACTCAGAAAACCAGAAATTTGAAGGTACAAAATATTTCCAAAATATCGCAAATTTAATTACAAACAAAAAATTAAATAGTTATTTGGAAAAAAATGATATTAAATTAAATATTTACATTCATCAGTTAATGCAGGATTATCTAAAAAACTTTGGAAATATAAAACTTGGAAAAAATATAAAAATACTCCCAAAAGAAGTAAATATAACCGAAGAACTTCAAAAATCAAAATTATTAATTACAGACTATTCAAGCGTGGCCTACGACTTCTATTATCTAAACAAGCCAATCATCTTCTTTCAGTTTGATAAATGTGAATACGAAGAAAAAGTTGGCTCTTACGTAGACTTAGACAAGGACTTATTTGGAAAACAAGCTAAAACTGTAGAAAAATGCGTTGAAGAAATAATTGAAATTTCCGAAAATAATTTTCATTATGATAGGGAAATGAAGCAAAAGTCTGATAAGTTGAGAGAAAAGTTTTTGAAGTATGTGGATAAGGGGAATTGTGAGAGAGTTTATGATGAAATTTTAAAAAGAATAAACTGATTATATTTTTGATATTTATTTTAGATTATTTTTATTAATAATAGTTTTTTCTTTTATAATTTTAATCTTTTCTAACGTAAGGGCATCAGACGCCATGCCCTTACAACCCCGCTTACCGCAAAACTTTCTTATAAAAGAAAAATAGAACTCGCTTTTGAACAAAAATTATTTTATATCTAAATAAATATGTATAATTAAAAAATATTTCAAAAGCTCAAACAGCTATTTTTCTTCTAACGAAATTTTGCTCGAAAATCTTTTAATTAGAATAGTTGTTATAACTAAATTAAAATTGTCGTGATTTTTTGGAAATAAAATCGATTGTTTGAGCGAAGTTTTACGTAGCGAGTTTCGATTTTGTTTTCAAAAAATGCTTAGACGAGCGGGGATTGTAAAGGGGATGGCGATTGATCCCCTTTACGTATAGAAAAAGAAAAAAATATAAAATATAGAAAAAATGTTTATTAACAAAAATTTATTTTCAATAAATTTAATAAGAAATAAGTAGGGTATAATTTTTATTAATTTTTTAAAAAATTGAAAAAGAAAATAAACTATGATAAAATTTAAAGATAAAAAAATAAAGAGAACAGAGGTAAAATAACGATGGCAGATACACCGCTTATGAGGCAATATAAGGAGATAAAATCAAATTTTGAGGATTCTATATTGTTTTTTAGATTGGGTGATTTTTATGAAATGTTTTTTGAGGATGCGGTGAAGGCGTCACGGGAACTGGGGCTTACACTTACTTCGAGAAATAAGGAGAAGAATATGGATGTACCGCTTGCGGGGGTTCCGTTTCATTCGGCAGATTCATATATAACAAAACTTGTTTCAAAAGGGTATAAAGTTGCGATTTGTGAACAGACAGAAGATCCGAAGATGGCAAAGGGAATTGTAAAACGAGAAGTTGTGAAGATTATAACGCCTGGAACGGTTGTGGATGTGGAGGCACTTGATGCCAAGAGCAATAATTACTTGATGAGTATTTTGAAAATTGAAAATAAACTTGGAATTGCGTATATTGATATAACTACTGGAGAGTTTAAGGTAACGGAAGTTGAAAAGGATGATGATTTTGTAAAATTATTTAATGAGATTAATAAGATTGAGCCTAAGGAAGTGCTTGTTACAGAGGATTTTTACGGGGAAATAAAGGAAAAGTTAGATGATTTTTTACAAAAGAATGATTCGGTTGTAACTTTTGTGAGTAAAGTTCGGGACAGTGCGAAGTATCTTATGGACTATTTTGAGATTGTATCGCTGGAAAGTTATGGAATTAAGGATAAAAAGGGAATAATTGGGGCTGCTGCGATGGCGCTTGATTATGCAGCTACTATGCAGGTTGAACATGAGCTGACTGTAGAAAAGATTGAGTTTGTGAATATTTCCAATTACGCTGAAATAAATGCGATTACAAGCAGAAATCTGGAACTTTTGAAAAATCAGAGGGAAAAAACTGTTTATGGCTCGCTTCTGTGGGTGTTAGACGAGTGTAAAACTTCGATGGGAACACGGCTTTTAAAAAGATTTATAAATAATCCGCTTTTAAATGTTGATAAAATAAGAAAAAGACAGGAAGATGTACAGTATTTTATTGATAATATCTTAATTCGTGAAGATTTGAGGGAAAAACTTGAGGATATTTACGATTTAGAGCGGCTTTTGGGGAAAATAACCTTTGGGAGTGAAAATGGGAAAGATTTGACGGCATTGAAAAAGACGATAAAATCTGCTGTTGAAATAATGAAAATTTTGAAAAATACGGATTTTTTCCAGAATATTGATGTGAATATTTTGTTTGAATGTTATAAAATAATAGATGACAGTATAAATGAAGATGCACCGTTTTCAGTGCGTGAAGGCGGAATTATAAAATCTGGATACAATGCGGAACTGGATGAAATTAGAAATATTATGAATTCTGGGAAAGACTTTTTGCTGGATATTGAACAGCGGGAAAGGGAAGCAACTGGAATTCGAAATATGAAAATAAAGTTTAACAAGGTTTTTGGTTACTTCATCGAAATTACAAAAGCAAATCTGGATATGGTGCCAGAACATTACATAAGAAAACAGACTCTTTCAAATTCAGAGAGATACATTACGCCTGAGCTGAAAAAATATGAGGACACAATAATAAATTCCAAAGCGAAAATCGAAGATTTGGAGTACCATTTGTTTAAGGAAATTAGCGGGAAAATCAAGGAACATCGGAAAATTTTGTCAGAACTTGCGGAAAGACTGGCATACATTGATGTAATGGTATCTTTTGCTGTAAGTGCCATTGAAAATGATTACGTAAAACCTGAAATGAATGAGGAATATTCCTTTGAAATTGAGGGTGGAAGACATCCAGTTGTGGAAAAACTGATTGGAAGGACGGATTATGTTTCAAATGATACAGTTTTTACTGAAAAGGCAAGCTTTGTTGTGCTGACAGGGCCTAATATGTCGGGAAAATCAACGTATATGAAGCAAATTGCATTAATTTCCATAATGGCTCAGATTGGTTCGTTCGTGCCTGCCAGAAAGGCGAGTTTGTCGATTATAGATAAATATTTGACACGGATTGGGGCTTCTGATGATATTTTGACGGGACAAAGTACGTTTATGGTGGAAATGAGCGAAGTTTCCAACATTCTGAACAATGCAACTGAGAAAAGCTTGATAATACTGGATGAAGTTGGACGTGGAACTTCCACAACCGATGGAGTTTCCATTGCAACTGCTATTTCAATGTATATTCACGATAAAATCGGTGCTAAGACAGTTTTTGCAACACATTATCACGAGCTTACTGATTTGGAAAATAAATTTGCACATATTGTAAATTATCGGATAGAAGTGGATGAAAAGCAGGGAAAAGTGATGTTTTTACGGAATATTGTAAAAGGTGGGGCTGATAAGTCGTATGGGATTGAAGTGGCAAAATTGGCTGGACTTCCAAAGGAAATTTTGATTGAAAGTAAAAAAATATTGAAACGGCTGGAGCAGAAAAAAGAGCTGATTGAGAGAACTGTGGATGTTCACCAGCTTTCACTTTTTGGAGGAAATTTGGAATTTGAGAGTGATTTAGAAGAATTTGAAAATGAAACTGCAAATGATCTTGAAAATGCTGAAAATAATCAATTTTACGAGGAAAAGTTGGCACAAATTAAAGAAGAGAAGGAAAATTTGCAAGAAATTGTAAATAAAATAGAAAATTATGATATAAATAATATTACACCGATGGATGCAATGAAATTTTTGTTTGAACTTAAGGAAAATATGAAAAATGGGAATTAAAAACGGTAAAACAGGAGAAAAATAATGTGGAAAAAAATAGCTTATGGTGGGCTGGTATTAATATTGATATATTTCATATATGCGATATTCTTTAAAAAGATTCCAACACCGCTGGAACAGATGCAAAAGGATATGAAAGCCAAAAAAGTTGTGTATAGATTAAAGGATGATGCGATTATTTATGCGGATGAGCAGATTGGATCTGAGGGAGATGAAATTATCAGGTTCAAAAATGTAATCGTGGACTTGGTAAAGAAAAAGATGCTAATTTCTGGAAAAGAAGGGGAAGTTAATACCAAGACATCTGATGTTACGCTAATGAAAAAAGTTGTTGGAACAACAAAGGACAAAAAATGGGAAATTTACACAGAACGTGTTGAATATAAGAAGCAGGGAGATACGTTAATTTCACCAGTAAGGACAAAATTGATAAATACTGTTGATGATACAGTTTCTGAAGCGGACAGGGTTGAAACGACGACAAAATTTGAAACAATTGTGGCAATTGGGCATGCAAGCTATAATAATAAAAAAGATAAAAAGACTTTGACAGCAGATAAAATTACTTATAATGATCCAACGAAAGTATCATTTGCAGAAGGGCATACAGTTTACAAGGAAGAACAGACAAAAAGGGAACTGCGTGCAGACAAAATGCGTTATGATGACATAAATAAAATTGGAAATGCAGAAGGGAACGTAATTTATACGGATCCTGAAAATAAACTAACTGGTAATAAAGTTGACTATTATATGAAGGATGAGCGTATAGATGGGCAAGGAAATATTGTCTATACCGGTAAAAACAGCGTGATTTCAGCAGATACCGCTTCATACTTTGTAAAGAAAAAGCAAGTTGACGGAAGAGGACATGTAAAATATACGAGTCCAACGCTGATAGTAACAGGAGATCACGTATTCTACGATGAAATTGCCAGAATATTAAATGGTGATGGAAACGGGACTTATAACTATCTGCCAAGAAAAACGACAGGAACGTATCGAAGTGGAGTTTATGACTTAAAGACAGAAACACTCACAACAAATGACTACTATACTGCAAATTATGACGATTATAAAATGGATGGAACTGGACTTGTGTATGTATTTCCAACAGGAGATGCTACAATGAGTGGCCCATTTAACGTAAAAAAACAAAACTTTAATGTACATGGTGCAAATGGAACGATGAACACAATTTCAAAGGATATTTTTGCAAATAAAATGGAAATGACAAGTGTTCAGGGAGATAGAATTACATCTGACACAGGACGTGGAAGTTTTGAGAAAAAGGAATTTAGGTTTGATGGGCATGTTAAAGGTAAAATTCGTGGAAATGTAAAAGATCTTGTAAATGATCCAAGGCCGCTTGTGGAATCAGAAGCAGTAAACTTTATTGGAAATACTGCCAAAGTTTATTTCGTTTCGCATAAAAACGGAAGCAATATGAGTATTACACGTAGTGAAATTAAGGAAAATGTGCATATGACTTATAAGGAAGTTACGCTTGATTCCCAATATAATGAAATGGATTCGGCAAGAAACCTGATTCTGGCAAGAGATAAGGTTATGGTTGATTTCAAAAATAATACTAAAATGACTGCAAACTATTTGTATATGGATATGAACAAGGAAGAAGGATATGCCAGAAATAATGTAAAAATTGTAAGTACATTGCCACAATTCAGGGCGATTAACACAAGTGCGGATAAAGCTACAATTTATTTAAAGGATAAAAAAATAAAATTAAATGGAAATGTAGTAACTTATCAAGGGAAGACGCAAATTTCGTCTAAAAGTGCAATTTATGATATGGATAAGAGGATTCTTGAAAATGAAGGAAATATCCAGATGCAATATGAAATCCAGAATAACGAGGAACAGGGAAAATCTGATCCTAAAAATGCCGCAGCAACTCAGGAAGTAGTAGGCAAATTATCAATTCCTGAAGGGGAGGTAAGTACAAGAGGTGGAATTAACCTGCCAAAATCAATGACAGCCTCAAATGGAGTCCCAGTTACAATAAAATGGCGTTCCTCAAACTCAAGCCTGTTTTCAGTATCTGGAAGAATTAACAAACAGTTTTATGGTGGTGGAAGCAGAGGAGTAACATTAACTGCAATTGCAAAAGCTGGAATGGACACAGCTGAAAGAACCTTTAATGTAAGCGTTCCAACAGAATCGGCACACGAAATGCTCGTTAGAGCTGCAAGAAATATTTATGTTCCAGAAGACGGTGGAAATTTACCTTCATCAGTAAGAGTAAATGTAAGCAGGGGAACAATAGATGTACCAATTTCATGGAGCAAAAACGGAGATAGGAATGTGGCAACATTAAGATACGGTGGTGCATCTTACCAGAAACAATTTTAATAATACAAGAGAAAGTGGGTAGAGAATACTCACTTTTCTTTGCTATGAGAAACAGTATAAAAATTTTTGAAATTAAAATAGAGAGGATTATGGGATATTATGGATATGAAAGAGTTACAGGAAAAATTAACAGAAAAGAATTTAAATATTTTTCAGCAAATAAAATATACTTTTTTTGTTTTTAAAAGTTTACTTTTTGACAGGAATGGCGTGTGGTGGATATTATTTTTCTTTTTAATAGATTGTATTAGAATTATGGGAGGTTATCTTCTTCAGAATACTTCACTTTTTCCTGTGTTAAATTTATTTTCGATTTTTAACTTTTGTTATTATTTGGTACTTTTTTTGTTTTATCAAAAAGTAATTTTTAAAATAGAAGAAAAAAATTATTTAAGACTAGGACAGTCAGCTTCAAAATTTTTCTTTTTATATTTTATATACTATATAGTCAGTTATATTGGAAAATCTTTTTTCCCTTATCTAACGTTTTTTGATGAACTTCTTTTAATTTTTCTCGCAATATATTTGATAGCAATGGTAATTTTGTGGTTGTATATGTTTTATTTTATTCCGTTATTTTCTGCAAGGCCGTTTAATTTAAAGGAATCTTGGGATTATAATTTGCATTTGATGAAAAGAAACTGGCTGAAAATAATATTTTTCGTTATTACATATCTAATTTTTATTTTTTTTACTACAGAAAGTTTTTTAGGTTTAACATACCCAATGTTAGAAAGATTAAATGTTGGATATTTATTTTTTAGTACAATATTTGGTACAGTTTTTTTTGAATTTTTTGGAACTTTTATATTGATATTGTTTGTAATTTTACATTGTGTAATATATTTGAATGTGGAATATATGGATAGAAGAATAAAATAATAATCTGACTTTTTGCAAATTTTAAAAAAAAGTAGAAAAAAAAGTAAAAATGATTTATAATATAGCGAAGTGGTAACTTTCGATAAGTAAAGTTATTTGAATGATAATTTTAAAATGGGAGAAGATATGGCTAGAAAAATTAGTATAGAAGCCGATAGCTTGAAGAAAATATATAAAAACAGGGAAGTTGTAAAAAGTGTGAGCCTGTCGATGGAAAAGGGTGAAGTTGTGGGACTGCTTGGGCCTAATGGAGCTGGAAAAACGACTACCTTTTATATGATTACAGGAATTGTGAGGCCTAATCATGGCAGAGTTATGTACAATGGGGAGGAAATTACAAATTTGCCAATGTATAAGAGAGCTAGGCTTGGGCTTGGATATTTGCCTCAGGAGGCTTCTGTCTTTAGGAACTTGACTGTGGAGGAAAATATTGTATCGGTTCTTGAAATGCGAGGAGTTAATAAGAAAGAAAGAATTGCCACAATGGAAAATCTTATCGAGGAATTTAAATTGTCTCATGTAGCGAAAAGTTTGGGATATGCACTTTCTGGAGGGGAACGTAGACGTGTGGAAATTGCTAGAACTATTTCTACAAATCCAGATTTTATACTGCTGGATGAACCTTTTGCGGGAGTAGATCCGATTGCAGTTGAGGATATCCAGAATATAATAATGCAGTTAAAGGAACGTGGACTTGGAATACTAATTACCGATCATAACGTGCGTGAAACGTTGAGAATTACAGAAAGAGCATATATAATGGCGGAAGGCACAATTCTGATTGCAGGAACAGGACAGCAGATTGCAAATGATGAAACGGCTAGAAGAGTTTATCTAGGGGATAACTTCAAACTTGATTAGAGAGGATGATTTTTTTGAAAAATATGATTTTAACATCGTCTTTATACGAAAGCATAGAACTTGTAAAAAAATTTTTAGATAAAAATACTGAAAGTAAGAAAATATTATTTATTCCAACAGCAACTAATGTGGATGAATATAAAAAATACATACATCTTACACAGAAGGTATTTGAAGATTTTGGATATGAAGTGGAAAATTTTGATGTTTCTGTTTTTTCAGAAGAGATTGCAAAAGAAAAATTGTCAGAAGCAAAGATAATTTTTATTTCTGGCGGAAATACATTTTATTTATTGCAAGAATTAAAAAGAAAAAATTTAATACCTTATTTAAAGGAAAGAATAGAAAATGGACTGCTATATATTGGAGAATCAGCAGGTTCAGTAATAGCGGCTCCTGATATAGAGTATGCCTCTATAGTGGATGACAAGACATTGGCAACAGAATTAGATGATTATGCAGGATTAAATCTAGTAGATTTTTACATAGTTCCTCATTTTGAGGAAGAGCCTTTTGTGGAAGGTTCGAGAAATACTGTTGAACTGTATAAAGATAAATTGGATTTGAAACTGATTAATAATAAAGAAGCAATATTGGTTGAAAATAATAATTTTACAATAATAAAATAAAGATACAATAGGAAAGGAGCGGGATTGTTTCAACAATCTCAAACAAATAATGACAGGAAATGAAATAAGAAAAAGTTTTGTAGATTTTTTTAAATCAAAAGAGCATAAGCATTTTGAAAGTGCATCGCTTATACCAGATGATAAGAGTTTATTGCTGACTGTAGCAGGAATGGTACCGTTTAAACCGTTTTTCTTGGGAGAAAAGGAGGCACCATTTAAAAGAATTACTACTTATCAGAAATGTATTAGAACTAATGACTTGGAAAATGTAGGAAGAACGCCTAGACATCATACATTTTTTGAAATGTTAGGAAATTTCTCGTTTGGAGATTATTTTAAAAAGGAAGCTATTGAATGGTCTTGGGAGTATATAACGAAAGTATTGAAACTGGAAGAGGACAGACTTTGGGTGTCTGTGTATAAAACAGATGATGAGGCTTATGAAATTTGGAATAAGGAAATTGGAGTGCCGGCAGAAAGAATTGTTAAACTTGGAGAAGAGGACAACTGGTGGGCAGCAGGGCCTGTGGGATCTTGCGGGCCTTGCAGCGAGATTTATTACGATACTCAGAATATGGGGAAAAATAACGAAGAAGCTGACAGAAAGCCGGGAGACGATGGAGATAGATTTTTAGAAATCTGGAATCTGGTATTTACTGAATGGAACAGGCTTGAAGACGGTTCACTTGTGCCGCTTCCAGAAAAGAATATTGACACAGGGGCAGGACTTGAAAGAATTGCTTCTGTTGTGCAAAACAAGGATAACAACTTTGATACTGATTTGTTTACAAATATTATAAAAGGGATAAAATCTGTACTTGAAATTCAAGGAAATGAAAATGAGGAAGCAATAAAAATTATTGCCGATCACGTAAGAGCCTCAGTATTTTTGATTGGAGATGGAGTATTGCCGTCAAACGAAGGGCGTGGATATATTTTAAGAAAAATTATAAGACGTGCCTTTGGAGCTGGAAGTGCCGCAAAACAGAAGGTTTTTGAAAAAGAAGATATATTTCTTTATAAATTAGTACCTTATGTTCTTGAGACAATGAATGAAGCATATCCAGAGTTAGCTGAAAAGCAGGAATATATTGAAAAAGTTATAAGACTGGAAGAAGAAAGATTTGCAACAACTTTGAAAAATGGAACTGAAATGCTGGAAGAAGAAATTCAAAAATTAAAAGGGGCAAATCAGAAGGAATTGCCAGCTGAACTGACTTTCAAACTGTATGATACTTTTGGATTCCCATTTGAACTTACAAAATTAATCTTGGAAAATCAAGGATTTGAAGCATCAGAAGAAGAATTTGAGAAAAAACTGGCAGAACAGGTACAGCGTTCAAAAGACAGTAGAACAACAATTTCTGATATGATAAAAGATGAATTTATAGATGAATTTTTTGAAAAACATGGGAAAACAGAATTTACTGGATATTTAGAAAATTTTGAGGAAAAAAGCACGCTTTTACATATTGCCAAAAGTGAAGGAATTTCAGGATACGAGATGATTTTTGATAAAACGCCGTTTTATGCTGAATCTGGAGGGCAAGTTGCTGATACGGGAATTATTACTTCTGGAGAATTTGAAGGAAGAGTTGTAAATGTGGTTAAAAAACACGATGTCTTTATTCATCAGGTTGAAATTACAAGGGGAATTGCTCCAGCGGTAGGCGTAGAAGTGAAAATGCAAATTGATGTAAATCGTAGAAAAGATATTCAGAGAAATCATACAGCTACACATATTTTACACAAAGTTTTAAGAGAAAATCTTGGAACACACGTTGAGCAGTCTGGATCGCTTGTGGATGATGAAAAATTAAGATTTGACTTTTCACATTACGAGGCAATTAGTCCAGAAATGATTGAAAAAATTGAAAAAGGTGTAAATGACATTATTTTATCGAACTTACAGGTAAAAATTAATTATGAAAATATTGAAGATGCAAAGGCAAGAGGAGCAATGGCACTTTTCTCGGATAAATACGGAGATATAGTCCGTGTTGTTGAAATTGACGGATATTCCATTGAACTTTGCGGAGGAACGCACGTTAAATCGACTGGAGAAATCGGATTATTCAATATTGAATCTGAAAGCGGGATTGCTTCAGGAACACGTAGAATTACAGCCACAACAGGACACAAGAGTTTAAATTACGTAAATAGGCTTGAAGAAAAAATAAAGGAAATATCTGATATTTTCAGAACAGATGAAAAAAATGTTGTCGATATTATCGAAAAATATATTGGGGATATGAGAGCGGCAGTAAAAGTATACGAAGAAATGCAGACAAAACTTGTAAAATACGAAATCAATGAAATGCTTGAAAACGTTGAAACAGTAAATGGTGTGAAAGTGTTAAAAACATCATTTGAAAATAAAAATGTTGATGAATTGAAAGAGATTGTAGACAGAGGAAAAGAAAAAATGCAGTCTGGAATCATCATTTTGGGAACAAATAACAATGGAAAGGCAATTTTCGTAGTTGGAGTTACAAAAGACTTGATTTCAAAAGTGAAGGCTGGAGAAATAGTAAAAGTTGCAGCTCAAATCGCTGGTGGGAACGGTGGAGGACGTCCTGACTTTGCACAGGCTGGTGGAAAAGATGGAAGTGCTGTAAAAGAAGCTGTTGAAAAGGCATTTGAGTTTGTAACTGAAAAATTATAATAGTGGCTTATTTTGATTTAGTTGAAATTTTTAAAAAAATTGATTTGAATAATTTGCTTTGAAAATTGATTTTTTAAATTATAAAATATTAAACTTGTTGTGGAATATTTAAGAAATGAGAAATAAAAAATGAAAAAATTTATTGGATTAGATGTGGGAGATGTCAGAATTGGAGTTGCAAAATGTGATCCTTTGGGAATTTTAGCGACTGCTCTTGAAGTGATTGACAGGACAAAGACAAATCCCGTTGAAAGAATAAAGGAAATATTGGATGATGAAGGCACAAAAAAAGTTGTAGTGGGAATGCCAAAAAGCCTAGATGGCATGAAGAAACGTCAAGTGGAAAAAGTGGAAGAATTTGTGGAAGAATTAAAAAAAAGTATTCCAAATATTCAGATTATCTTTATGGATGAGCGTTACACTACGACAGAGGCTGAACATTATTTAAAAAACTATTCCAAAAAGAATGGAAAAGAACGTAGAAAAGTAGTAGATATGGTTGCAGCGTCAATCATTTTGCAAAAATATTTAGATACATTGAGTTAAAAAATAAAAAAAGAAAGGATGAAAAAATGCAGAATAAAAAATCACATTATGTTTGGTTACTTTTGGTAATTTTTGTTCCAGCTATTATTTTGTACTTTAACAAAGTAAAACTGGGACTTGATTTACGTGGTGGAACATCAGTTGTATTACAGGCACAGGGGAAAATTGAGCCTGATACAATGAGTAAGGTTAGAAATATTATTGAAAGACGGGTAAATAGTATTGGGGTAGCTGAGCCTGTTATTCAGCTTAGTGGAAATGATAAATTGATAGTGGAGCTTGCGGGGATAAAAGATCCTCAAAAGGCTATTGAACTGATTGGTACGACAGCAAAACTGGAATTTAGGATAAAAAACAAGGACGGTTCTTATGGGCCTGTTCTATTGGAAGGTTCCGCATTAAAATCAGCAGGAGTTTCAAGAGATCAGGTTGGGATGCCGTCTGTAAGTTTTGAGTTAAATTCACAAGGGGCAAATACTTTTGCCAAGATTACAAGGGAAAATATTGGGAAACAATTGGCAATAATGCTTGATAACAAGGAACAGTCAGCACCTACAATCAATAGTGAAATTAACGGTGGAAGTGGAATTATAACTGGAAGATTTTCAATGGAAGAAGCAAATAACCTTGCAAATCTATTAAAATCAGGGGCATTGCCTGTGGAAATTAAAATTGTTGAAAATAGAACAGTTGGAGCGACACTTGGTGTGGATTCGATAAGACAGACTGGAATTGCTGGATTAATTGCAATGGGTGTAATTTCAGTGTTTATGATTGCGATTTATAAACTGCCGGGAATTGTTGCAGATATTGCATTATTAATAAATGGAGTTCTAGTTTTAGGATTACTTAGTGGTATTGGTGCGGCTTTGACACTTCCGGGAATTGCTGGATTTATCTTGACGTTAGGAATGGCGGTTGACTCGAATGTAATTACTTATGAGAGAATAAAGGAGGAACTGCGGCTTGGAGAATCACTGCATGATGCCGTGGAAAAAGGATATGAAAATGCCTTTCCTGCGATAATTGATGGAAATATAACAACATTACTTGTTGCAACAGTGCTATTTTTCTTTGGAACTGGGCCAATTAAAGGATTTGCAGTAACATTGGCACTTGGGGTAGTCGCTACGGTAATTACAGGAGTATTTGTTTCAAAAGTAATATTAAAGTTACTTATAAAAACATTTAATATAAAAAGGGAACAACTGTTCTGGAAAGGAGCTTTGAATGAAGATTAATTTGAAAGTAATACAAAATAGAAAACTTTATTTGGGAATTTCAACAGTAATGGTTGTAATTTCGTTAATTTCACTGTTTGTATTAAAACTGAATCTAGGTGTGGATTTTAAAGGTGGAGAATTGTTGCAGCTAAAATATGAGAAAAAAATTGATCAGAATGCAGTAAATAGTACATTAGGAAGTCTAGTTGGAGAAATTCCCCAAATGAAAGCTAAAAGAGTGCAGTTTTCAGATACAGATAATACAGTTATCATAAGAACTGAACAATTAAATAATACACAAAAAGCAAAAGTAATGTCAGAATTGAGTCAAAAAACTGGAAAATACGAAGTTGTGAAAAATGAAACTGTAGGTGCAGTAATCGGTAAGGAATTGACGGCAAATGCAATTCAGGCATTGTTAATTGGAAGTATTTTAATTATTATTTATATTACGGTAAGATTTGAGTTTATTTATGCGGTGGCAGGAATTGTGGCATTAGTTCATGATGTTATTATTGCCTTTGGAGTTATTGCAATGCTCAGATATGAAATAGATACACCATTTATTGCGGCAATTCTTACAATTTTAGGATATTCCATTAACGATACAATCGTTGTATTTGATAGAATTCGTGAAAATATTAAAAAGAACAGGGAAGGCAGAAATAAAGTTACATTGTCGTTTGGAGAAGTAATAGAAAAATCTATAAATCAAGTATTTACAAGATCAATCTATACGTCAGTAACTACATTATTTTCTGTAATTGTATTGCTCATTCTTGGTGGAAGCACATTAAAGACATTTAGTATGACTCTATTTATAGGAATGCTTGTCGGAACTTATTCATCAGTATTTGTAGCAAGTCCTTTGGTTTATATAATGAAAAAAGGTAAAAATGAGCCAAAAGCTAAAGATGTTATAAAAAGTTCTGGTAAGACAGTAAATGGATATGATGAAAAAGATAAGGTTTTAGTTTAATTGAAAAAAGTGTATTGATGATACGTATATTAAAAAAATAAATAAAAAGATGAATTTAGAAGGTGAATTGAAAAATGCGATGCTGGGCAGAAATAAATATAAATAATTTATATGGCAATATTGATGAAATTGAAAAAATTGTGGCAAAGGATAAGATAATAGCAGTTATAAAGGCGGATGCCTATGGACATGGGATGCTTGAAATATGTGATGCCCTGATAAAAAAGGGAATTAAAAACTTCGCAGTTGCAACAAGTGATGAGGCACTTAAAATAAAAGAACTTCATGATGATATTATGGTGCTGATACTGGGGCCCGTGGAAAATGAGTACATGGATTTAATTGCAGATAAAAATATTTATTTTATGGTAACAGATTTTGAGGAAATAGAATATTTGGAAAAAACTGGGAAAGAAAAAGGGAAAACTACGGATGTGTTTATAAAGATAGATACTGGAATGGGGCGTGTAGGCTTCCAGGAAAGTGAAACTGAAAAACTGAATGAAATTCTTAAAAATTCCAGCCATATTAATCCAATAGGAATTTTCTCGCATTTTTCATCATCAGATAGCGACAAAGACTATACAAAATTGCAGGAAAGCAAATTTAAAGCAATGTGTGAAAAAATATCAAGTGAGATACAAACAATAAAATATAGACATCTGCACAACAGCTTTGGAACTCTGAAATTTCAGGATAGCATAGAGGATTTTGTAAGAGTGGGAATTATTCTTTATGGTGGAGTTACGGACGAAGAAACAGCTCCATATAAGTTTAAGCCGGTAATGTCCCTTTTGGCAAAGATAAGCTATATAAAAACATTGAAGGAAGATAGTTTTATAAGTTATGGAAATACGTATTTGGGAAAAGCCGGGAAAACTTATGCAACTGTTTCAATTGGTTATGCTGACGGGGTAAGACGTGATTTGTCAAATAAAGGCTATGTTTTTTACAAAGGGCATAAATGTGAAATTGTAGGGCGTATCTGTATGGATCAGCTTATGGTTTTGCTTCCTGAGGAATTGAAGAATATGGCTAAAAAAGGCGATGTTGTGGAATTTTTTGGAGAAAATATAAGTGTTGTGGAAGTTGCTGATCTGTGTAACACGATTTCATATGAAATTATGTGTGGAATAAGTCAAAGAGTGCCTAGAATTTATGTGGAAAAACAGGAGTAAGAAAAATGATATTGGATATTGGATTTATAGTGTTGTTAGTAATATTTATTATTCTTGGCTATAGAAGAGGTTTTTCTTTAGAATTTTTTAATATGTTTAAATATATTTTTATTATTTTTATAACAAATCATATTTATAAGTTTTTTTTAAACTCGAACAGGATTAATCCAAGAAATCAGTTAAAAATATTTATTATTATGGTTGTAATCCAATGTATTGTTTATTCTGCTATTCTAATAATTAATGGAAAATTTTTACAAAGTATAAAAATGAAAAAATTTGACAAATTTTATGGAATGATGTTTGGCATAATGAAAATATTTTTTGTTGCAATTATTGTGTATATAATCATTATTACAGGTTCTGGATATAGCAGAAGAATAAGGGAGTTAAGAGATAAAAGTTTTTCCATACAGTTTATGACAAAGCACGCATTAAAATTTGCAGATTCCTTTCCAAACTTCATAAAAAATGATGTGGAGGGGTATGTTATAAGTAAGAGGGAAAAACAGGTAATAAATGACGTATTGAGTAACTATGAGAATTTTAAGATGGATGAATTTGAAAAAAATAAAATTATTAATTAATATACAAAATTTATAGTAAAACTACTTTTAAACCAAACTTCAAAGTTTTGGTGAATAAAGGAAAAATAAAAAAAGGAAAATTGATAAGAATGAAAATAATTGACAGATATATTTACAATTCACTTATATTGCCGTCATTGTTTGGAATAAGCATATTTACATTCATTATGATGTTAAATGTGGTAATGGAAGTTATGGAGCGGCTGTTTGCAAGTGATTTGCCATTTATATCTATAATTGACTATTTGTTTTATGCAGTACCGGGTGTTCTTGTCCAGACAATTCCGATGGGGGCATTTTTAGGAGTAATGCTTGTTTATGGAGGGCTTTCGGAAACAAATGAGATTGTTGCGATGGAAGGTTCTGGGATAGGACTTTTTAGAATAATCCGTCCAGCATTTATCTTTGGAGTAATACTTACTCTTGTTGGGCTTGGACTTGAGCTTTATGTAAATCCACGTGCATTGAAAAATATAAATGCCCAGACAAAGCAAATTCTAGCTTCAAAGCCAAATTCATTGTCGGAGGAAAAAGTATTTTTGACAAATGAGGAAAAAGGATTTGGATTTTACATTGATGAAGTAAATAATGAAAAAGCCACGGCTAAAAACTTTCTGATTATAAATAAACGTGGAGATAATCAATATCCAATAATATTTCTTGCAGAAAATGCAAAATTTGATCCAGGAATCATAAGATTACGGAAAGTAAAGGGATATGCCTTTGATAAGGATGGTAACAGTCAAGTTTCAGCTGAGTATCAGGAGCAGGAAATACCGATCACTACTTTTTTCAGGGAGAATAAGCAGGAAGTGAAAAAAAGCCGTAAGGAAATGAACATAAAGGAATTAAAAGAATTTTACAGACAAAATATAAAAAATCCTGAAGAAAAAGAAACGGCATTAAAGGCACAGGTGGAAATTTACCAGAGGCTTATTGGGCCGCTTGCAAGTACGTTTTTATGTTGGCTGGGAGTATTGCTTTCGGTAGGGCATAGACGAAGCGGAAGAGGGATAAGCTTTGGGATAAGTTTAATCGTTATATTTGGTTATATAGGAATGGCAAGTTATGCAAAAATTATGGTGCTAAAAAATAATGTACCTGCAAACATTGCAATGTGGATTCCTAATTTTGTTTTATTTATATTGTGCATATATTATTCAATAAAAAAATATAAGGGAAATTAACGAGAGGAGGAGTATGAATAAATTAGACAAATATATAATTCTAAATTATGTAAAAAGTTTTATTTTAGGGATGATGATGTTTTTTTTGATATTTTTACTGGCTGAAAGTATAAGTCTTACAGGATGGCTTATGGATGGAAAACTTAAAGGACATGATGCCATAAAATATTTAAGATACGGGACACCTGAAATTATAACAAATACAGCTCCTCTTGGAGTTCTGCTTGGAAGCCTTCTATGTATAAGCAAGATGGCAAAGCAATTAGAAGTTGCGGCAATGAAGACAAGTGGAATCAGTTTCGCAAGAATAGCCCTATTTCCAATGATTTTTTCATTTCTTGTAAGTCTTGGTGTATTCTGGTTAAATTATGATACTTTAGGAAAATCAAATACTAAAAAGGAAAATTTAAAATCTTTAAAAATTGACAATAAGGAACCAGTCAAGTCGGAGAAAAAATTTATTTTTGTAAAAATTGACAAAAAAACAGTGCTTTTTAGTGAACATGCAAATAAAAATACTGGAACAATGGAGTTCATCGAAATATTAAAATTTGAAAAGGGATTTAAGGAAATAAGTAAAATATATACTTCCCCATTTGCAAAAATTAATCCTAAGACAAACGAATGGACTTTTAAGGACTTGAAGGAATATGATAACAAGACTAATTTAACAAAGCCTGCTGATACAAAAAAATTTAAGTTTGTTGCAAAAATGGAAGATGTTCTGGCAAGTCCAGTCAAGGCCAAAAATCTGACAATGCCTGAGCTGCGTGAAAAAGTAGTTTATTTTACAAGAGTTGGAGCAGATTCCTTAAATTTGAGAATTGAATTTTATTACAGAATATCGTTTGCGCTGGCTTCTTTCGTAATGTGCCTAATTGGGCTTTCGCTGGGGAGCAGATACGTAAGGGGAGGAGCGGCTGTAAATATCGGATTGTCCGTAATAATCGGTTATGCCTATTACGGTGTCAGTACGATTTTACGTTCAATGGCAGTAACTGGGGCAGTTCCAATTTATGCAGCTTGTTTTATTCCATTAATTATATTTTTGATAGTTGGAATAAAATTATTTAGGGATTCTGAATATTAATAAACATTTTTGATTTTTATAAAATGAAAAAGAAGGGAATGATATGATAGAGAAAATAAGGACAGATAGCAGAATAGAAGTTATTTTTGACAGACTTGAAAGCATTTCTACCTGTTCGGTTGGTGTGTTTGTAAAAACTGGCTCAAGGGATGAAAGTGATACGGAGGAAGGTATTTCACATGTGTTGGAGCATATGATTTTTAAAGGGACTCCTACTAGGAATTATTTTGAAATTTCTGATGAGATTGACTATCTTGGGGCAAATGTGAATGCACATACGACTAAGGAGGAAACGGTTTTTTATATTAACGCCTTGACACAGTTTCTAGGAAAATCTGTGGATATTTTGTTTGATATTGTTACAAATTCTACGATTGATGAAAAGGAACTGGAAAAAGAAAAAGATGTAATTGTGGAAGAAATTAAGATGTATAAGGACTCGCCAGATGATCTGGTTTTTGAAATGAATTATGCAGACAGTATAAATGGGCAGTATGGAAAGCCTATTATTGGGACAGAAGCCAGTGTGAAAGGCTTTACTGCTGATGAAATCAGAAAATATTACAAGGAAAGATATACAAAGGACAATATTTTGATTGTTGTTTCAGGGAATTTTGATAAAGAGGAAATTTTACAGAAAATTGATGAGTATTTTGGAAAATTGGCTGATACAAAGGTTAATAGACGTGAAAAAATTGATTTTTCGTTTAACAGCGGGAAAAAGACTGTTTCAAAGGAGATAAATCAGGTTAATATCTGTATTTCTCACCAAAGTGAAGATTATAACAGTAAAAATAAGATATATACAGATATTTTGGCAAATGTTATTGGCGGTTCAATGAGCTCGAGACTTTTTCAGGAAATCCGTGAGAAAAATGGACTAGCCTACTCTGTTTACACATACAATCAATACTATTTGTCAGGAGGCTTGACATCGACATACATTGGAACGAATCTGGAAAATTATGAAAAGGCAATAGAAATAACACTTTCAGAATTTAAGAAGTTACGGGAAAATGGAGTGACAGAAGTTGAACTTCAGAAGGCAAAAAATAAATATATGAGCAGAATTGCATTTGCAATGGAAAATCCACGTTCAAGAATGGGAATTCTGGGAAATTATTATATTAGAAAAAATGAAATTCTGGATGCGGAAAAAGTAAAAAATCAGGTAAATGCAGTAAAACTGGAAGATGTGAATAAATTTGCAAAAACTAGATATTTAACGGAAAATATTACGATTCTGGGAAATATTGATTTATAGTAAGACTGTTTTAAAACAAAATTCAAAAGTTGTGATCGTTTATTTAGTCACTTGATTTGTTTAGTTTTTATCAGTTTGAATTTAAAGGGGTTTGAGTATATTAAATAAAAAATAAAAATTAGGAGAAAAAAATGTTTCAAAGTCAAAGATTGATTGATCGTATAAAACATAGTGTCTTTCGGATGGATAAAATGATTTTATTAATAGTGTATGCCCTTGTAACAATTAGCACGGTATTCGTATACAGTGCGACAAGACAGAATGGAATGGTTATAAAAAATATCCTGTGGATTGGGATAGGTTCAGTATTGGTGTTTGTTCTGGCATCTATTGATTATAAAATTGTAAAAAGATATATTTGGCATATTTATGGGATTGGTGCAACTTTGTTGTTAATTGTGCGTTTTGCGGGGAAAAAGACGTTAGGGGCACAGCGATGGATTTCATTAGGGCCATTTCAGCTACAGCCGTCTGAATTTGTAAAAGTGTCAATTATTATGATTATAGCCTATTGGATTGTAACAAAATATAAAAATGGCATTAATAATTTAACAGAGATTGTTGGTGCGATTTTACCTGCGTTGCCGCTTATTTTATTAATTTTAATACAGCCTGATCTGGGAACAACATTAATAACAATTTGTGCATTTTTATTTATGATTTTTTTGTATGGTGCAAATATGAAGCCGATTTGGATAATAGGGATAGTAGTTATGTTGTCAGTTTATCCAGTTTACAGGTTTGTGCTGAGTGATTATCAGAGAACACGTGTGGAAACGTTTTTACATCCTGAAACTGATAGAAAAGGAAGCGGATGGCATGTAATCCAGTCAAAAATTTCTGTTGGGGCAGGAGGAGTAATGGGGAAGGGGGTATTGCAAGGTAGTCAAAGTAGATTGGAATTTCTTCCAGAAGCACAGACAGATTTTATTTTTTCAGTTTTATCTGAAGAATTGGGATTTGTAGGTTCTTCGTTGGTGTTACTTCTTTATTTTGGGTTGATTTACGAAATAATGCGGATAGCCCGGATTATACAGGATGACTTTGGAAAACTCATACTTTATGGACTCTCAGGAGTATTCTTTATGCATGTAATTGTAAATGTGGGAATGACAATCGGACTTGTACCTGTTACAGGAAAACCGCTATTGTTTATGAGTTATGGTGGAAGTTCCTTTTTAGCGTCATTTATAATGATTGGGATAATAGAAAGCATAAAAATTCATAGTAATTAAAAACAGGAGAAAATTTTTGGAAAAAAAGGAAATTGTTGTAGATTCTGAGCTGGAAGGGATGCGGCTGGACAGATATTTGAGAAAGAATTTTAAGGATGAACCCCTTAGCAGGATTTTTGGGGCAATAAGGGCTGGAGATGTGAAAGTTAATGGGAAAAAGTCGAAGGAAAACTACAGGCTCTTGCTAAATGATAAAATTCTTGTAAAAAATTTGTTTCAGTCAAATCTGGAACAGACGGAAGAAGCAAAGGATAAAGTAAAAAAATTTAAAATACAAAAAAATGAACTTGAAAAATATAAAAAAATGGTTATTTTTGAAAATGAAGATTTTTTTATTGTGAATAAACGGGAAAAAGTGCCAATGCATAAGGGGACAAGGCATAAATATGGACTTGCAGAAGTTTTTAAGGAAATTTATGTAAGTGAAAATATTAATTTTGCAAATAGACTGGATTTTGAAACATCGGGACTTGTTATTGGCTGTAAAAATTTAAAGTTTTTGAGGTATATTTCTCAGAAGATACGGAATAATGAGGTTCATAAAAAATATTTTGCGATTGTTCATAATAAAAATAAGATTGAAAATAATGAGAATTCTAATTTAAAAAATTTTACAATTGAAAACTATTTGACAACGATGGAAAGTAAAGTGGTAGTTTCTGAAAAAACAATTTCAAGAGAATCTAAAAAAAGCATTACGCATTTTGAACAGTTAAACTTTAATAAATTAAAAAATTCACAGCAAATATTAAATTTATTGGGAAAAAATAATAAAAATATTGTTCTCTTTGATATTGAACTGATAACAGGGCGAAAACACCAGATAAGAGCACAGTTGGCAAATCAAGGGCTTTTTATCGTGGGAGATAAAAAGTATGGAAAAAAAGATGGAAGTGACAGATTTTTCCTTTGCTGCTATTTCCTTTCTTTTGATAATTATAAGTTTTCAATTTTTGACAAGGCATTTTTTTAAAAGATATGTAATTAACAAAGTTATTTCTAATAGAAGTGAGGTATTATATAAAGTATTGTAATATCTGTTATTTAATTTTAAACACGAGGTGAATAAAATGGGATTATTTTCAAGTAGAAAATCGAAAAATAAATATGTAACGCTAACATCTAAATCAAAATTGACAGTTGATATTGTAGATGATAACAAGTGGAAAAAATGTAATCAATGTAACGAAATTATTTATAATGAGGATTTGAAAAATAATTTGAATATATGTCCAAAATGTGGGACTTATTTTAGATTGACAGCATTTGAGAGAATTGAGCTTTTAATTGATGAAGGTACATTTATAGAAGAGGATATGACTCTTAATTCTAAAAATGTATTAAATTTTCCTCAATATGAGGAAAAATTGGAAGTTGCACGTGAAAAGAGCAGAATGCTGGATGGAGTAATCAGTGGAACAGGGACAATTAACGGAATAGAAGTGAGCATTGCGGCAATGGAATTCAGCTTTATGGGTGGAAGTATGGGTTCTGTTGTCGGTGAGAGAATTACGAGGGCTTTGGAGCGAGGGCTTAAAAAGAAAATACCGGTTGTTGTTGTTTCCAGCTCTGGTGGTGCGAGAATGCAGGAAGGGATTTTGTCGCTTATGCAAATGGCAAAAACTTCAGGAGCGGTGAAAAGATTAAATGAAGCGGGAATACCATTTATCTCAGTTCCAGTTGATCCAACTACTGGGGGAGTGACTGCCTCCTTTGCAATGCTTGGAGATGTAATTATAACAGAGCCGAATACTTTAATTGCCTTTGCAGGGCCTAGAGTTATTGAACAGACTGTAAATCAGAAATTGCCAAAAGGTTTCCAGAGGGCAGAATTTTTATTGGAACACGGAATGATTGATATAATTTCAGAAAGAAAAGATTTGAAAACAACGATTTATAGAGTATTGGAAAAATTGGTGTAAATTTAAAAATTTTTCAAACGAAAGGATAAAAATATGAGTATAAAAGATGAAATTAAGGAATTGGAAGATAATATAGCCGAGTTAAAAAGATTTTCAGCTGAAAGAAACATTGATTTTTCTGCTCAAATAACAGAACTGGAAAAAAATCTGGAAGATAAATATAAAGATTTTGAAGAAAATGAAATGGATGCCTGGAATAGAATTCAAATTTCAAGAAATCCCAAAAGGCCGTATACTTTGGATTATATAAAGGCATTGACACAGGATTTTGTGGAGCTGCACGGGGATAGACTCTCAAAAGATGATAATGCCATTGTAGGCGGACTTGCGACAATTGATGGATATAAAATAATGATAATTGGACAGCAAAAAGGAAGAGATATTGATTCAAATATTTACAGAAACTTTGGTATGGCAAGCCCTGAAGGATATAGAAAGGCATTAAGATTAATGAGAATGGCAGAACGTTTTAAATTGCCGATTTTGACATTAATTGACACAGCTGGAGCATATCCTGGGATAGAAGCCGAAGAAAAAGGGCAAGGGGAAGCCATTGCTAAAAATCTGTCAGAAATGTTTGGATTCCGAGTGCCAATTGTAACAGTTGTAATTGGAGAAGGTGGAAGTGGAGGAGCCTTGGGAATTGGTGTGGCAGACTCAATTTTGATGCTTGAAAACAGTGTATATTCTGTTATTTCTCCGGAAGGATGTGCTTCAATCCTGTTTAACGACTCAACAAAAGCCGCAGAAGCAGCAAAAAGTCTGAAAATGGATGCAATTAGCCTAAAAAGTCTGGGAGTAATAGATGGAATTATAAAAGAGCCATTAGGTGGGGCTCATAGAAACTTTGAAGAAACAGCTAAAAACTTGAAAGAAGCAGTTGTAAAAGAATTTCAGAGAATAGATAAATATTCACTTCGTGAACTGTTAAAGAGAAGATATGAAAAATATAGAAAAATGGGAGATTTCTTTGAGGAAATTGAAGATTAGAACTAATTATTTTGGTAAGGCAAGAATTAACTTGTCTTATTTTTTTTCTAAATTTATAAATGAAAAATATTGCTTTTGAGAAAAAATGAGGTATACTATTAAAGTATCAAACAATAATTTTAAAAATATTATTAATAATTATAATTTTAGGAGGTAACAAAATGGCATTAATGAAAGCTGCAAGATGGCATAACAGAAAAGATGTGAGAGTGGAAGAAGTTGAAGTTCCTGAAATTACGAGGAAAAATCAAATCAAAATTGCAGTAAAATATGCAGGAATCTGTGGTAGTGATTTACACGAGTATTTGGGTGGACCAATCTTCATTCCTGCTACAACCCCTCATCCATATACAAATGAAAAAGCTCCTATCACAATGGGACATGAATTTTGTGGAGAAGTTGTAGAAATAGGAAGTGGAATTACAAAATTCAAAGTTGGAGATAGAGTTACAGTTGAACCAATTTTGGCAAAAAATGGATTAATTGGAAAATATAATTTGGATCCTAGCTTGAACTTTATCGGACTTGCTGGTGGAGGTGGAGGATTCTCTGAATTTGTAGTAGTAAATGAGGATCAGGCTCATAAATTGCCAGATGAAATTGACTATGAACAGGGAGCATTGACAGAACCTGCGGCAGTAGCAGTTTACGCAGTTAGACAAAGCAAATTCAATACAGGAGATACAGCGGCAGTCTTTGGTTGCGGGCCAATCGGGCTTCTTATCATCGACGCATTGAGAGCTTCTGGAGCAACAGAAATTTACGCTGTGGAAGTTTCACCTGAAAGACAGGAAATTGCTAAAAAATTAGGAGCAATAATCGTAGATCCTACAAAAGTAAATGCAGTTGAATTTATAAAAGAAAAAACAGATGGTGGAGTAAATGTTTCTTATGAAGTGACAGGTGTTCCCGCTGTATTGCAACAATCTTTGGAAGCCGCTGAAAAAGACGGAGAATTAATGGTTGTAAGTATCTGGGAAACAGAAGCCCCAATTCAGCCTAACGAAGTGGTAATTCAGGAAAGAACAATAAAAGGAGTTATCGCATACCGTGACGTATTCCCTAAAACACTAGAATTAATGAAACAGGGATACTTCTCAAAAGATTTATTAGTAACAAAAAGAATTAAACTTGAAAATATTGTAAATGAAGGATTTGACGCACTTGTAAAAGAAAAGAGCCAAGTTAAAATTTTAGTATCACCTAAATAATTGTAAAAAAGAGGGCTACCTGAAAATGGATAGCCCTTTTATAATAGAATTTCTATAATTTAGAGATTTTATTGAATTATTTTGTAATTTTATACATTTCCTTATAATTTTTCAACTTTTCGTCAAGTTCAGCAATCGCCCATTTTCCATTATCCTTTTCCAAGTAAATTGTTCCTTTTAAAGCCATATAGCTGTCTGTATTTTCGTACATTTTTTTCATATCCTTAAACATTTTTTTCATAAACTTATCCATAAATTCGTCTTCTGACATTTTTTCTAAATCGTTGTTAGTTAAAAAGTTAGTAATCATTGTTTGTGTATATTTTTGTAAATTTCCCGCTGTATTAGGCATCTTAAAATCTAAAGTAACCTCTACAATATCATTTGTGACATACCTGATTTTTTCAATATTAATCTTACTTTTCTTCATCATAGTATCAAATAAATCACTGTAAAACGCTTTCATTTTTATTTCAAATTTCTTATCAGATGAGTTTGGTAAAAGTTGTTGATTCAACATTCCTGAAATCATAGAATTTGCCCCTTGCATAGTAGCCTGCATAAGTAAATTATAATCCCTTTTAGCTGCAATCTCAATTTCACTGTTATTTTTTGCAATTTCCTGCTGTGATAAAGTAACACCTTTTTTGAGGACGACTTTGTAATTGGCTGAGAATAGCTGGATTGACAGTGTTAGTAAGAGAAAAGTTAGTAGTTTTTTCATGGGTAATCAACTCCTTTGGTAGTTTTGTTTGTGAATTTATTTTAACATATTTTTTATATATTGACAAATAGAATAAGAATTGATATAATTGTAATACAAATATTACAATTGGAGGAATAGAAATGCCAACATTGTCATTGAGAATAGAAAAAGAGGATCTAGAATTCCTGAAAGAGTATGCAAATATAAATCATCTTAATATGTCTTCTTTTGTCCGTAATTTGATTTTAGATAAAATATATGATGAAATAACTGAAGAAGATGAAAAAAGAATATTAAAAAGATGGGAAAATGCAAAATCTGAAAAAACTGCTTCTGCTGAAGAGGTTTTTAAAAGGTTAGAACTATAATGGAAAATCAAATTTATGAAGTTAAGTTTACTGAATCGGCAGAAAAGGATTTAAAAAAATTAAGTAAAACAAATAAAGCTATTGCTAAACTTATAAAAAAATGGATTTTAGAAAATTTAATAGGTACACAAAATCCAAAGCAAAGAGGAAAGGCATTAACTGGAAATTTAAAAGGATTATGGAGATACAGGGTAGGCTCTTATAGAATCGTGGCTGAAATAAAGGACGATGTTTTGCTAATATTAATTATAGAAATTTCAGATAGGAAAGAAACTTATAAAAATAAAAAGAGAAAAACATATAAAGATGGGAAAATAAAGTAAATATACAATCTGAATATAATTTTATTTATAAAAATAAGGTTATAAAGGAATTATTAAATAAAAAAAGCACATGAAAATATTCAAAGATTTGGAGTATATTTCATAAATAAAATTTATAGAAAAAGATGATATTAAATGGCCTAAACAACTAATTATTTATCATCTTTTTTGTATATAATCAAATTTTTATTTAGCATAATATTTTTTTCCATAACTTTGCATAAGTTCCAAAATAGGTAACAAATCTTTTCCCTTCTCTGTAAGAACATATTCTGTCTTTTTGGGATAAACATCGTATTCCTTTTTTTTCAATGAGTTTTTCTTCAATTAAATAGTTTAGGTGATTGATGATCATTTTTTCGTTGCTGCCTTTTATTTGATTTTTGAAATCTTTTGTTCTGACTTTTCCGTGTCTTAAAAGCCATAATATGATGACTGTCCATTTTTTTGATAATATTTTTTGAGTTAGTTCCAATGGACAAGTGTAAATTTTTCCTTCCATATAAATTTTCCTTTCAATGAAATTATTTGAAATTTTAAAAAATACCAAATAATCTTGATTTTACTATAATTTTTTTGTTTTTTCTATATTTTTTTAGAAATTTTTATAAAATACCATACTCGAATTAATAGTCCTCCTGTCCAGCCTATCGGTGCGGCGATCCAAATTCCGTTATAGCCTAACGATGTTTTGGAAAGTAAAATGGCTAGAGGTACTTGAAACATACAAAATGAAGTAATGGAGGCTATTAGTGGAACTAAGGATTTTCCGTAGCCTAGTAGTAATCCATTTAGTATTTGCATTGTGCAGAAAATTACGTAAAATGCTGAAATTATGCGTAAATATTGATTTCCTATAAAAATTACTTCAGGATTTCGGTTAAATATTGAAATAAAGAATGCTGGAAAGATAAAAATAATAATTGAGATTATGATGGAAAATGTGATTCCTAAAATTAGGCTATCTTTTCCACCTTTAATTATTCTATCCATTTTTTTTGCTCCATAATTTTGAGCTGTAAAAGTCATCAACGCCTGTCCTAAATTTATGGATGGCAATTCTGCGAAGGAATCAATTCGGGAAGCAGAAATAAAAGCTGCAATACAGTCTGTTCCAAATCCATTTACAAGAATTTGAATGACAATAAATCCTAGGCTGATTAAAACTTGCTGTAACATTGCTGGCATTCCAATAATCAGTATTTCTTTTAAAATATTAAAATTTAAGTTGAAATAATGTTTTTGAAAAATTAAATTTGGATATTTAAATTTTATGTAAAATAAGCAAAGAAAAAAAGAAACAAACTGTGAAATAACAGTTGCAATTGCAGCTCCTGCAACTCCAGAATTTAGTACTGCTACAAAAAATATATCTAGGATAATATTTAAAATCACTGCGGTAATTAAGATGTAAGTCGGCGTTTTTGAATCACCTACGCCTTTTAGCGTATTTGTGAGGGAGTTATAACCAAAAGTTGGTACAACTCCAATAAAAATAAATTTTAAATAGATATTTGCCTCCAGTAACAATTTTTGTGGGACATTAATTAAAATTAAGATATTGTTTGACAGTAAAAAACCTAATGTTGTAACAATAAGAGATAAAACTATGGAAAAAATAAATCCTGTATTTGCCGTGATTTTCAAATTTTCCATATCTTTTGCACCAAAATATTGGGAAATTAGAATGCTTGTACCTAATGAAATACCTATTATCAGCACATTAATCTGATAACTGGAACCTACAGCCGCAAGACTTTCCTTTCCTAAAAAATTTCCCACAATAATCGTATCTGAAATGTTATAAATTTGCTGAAATAGATTTCCTATCAAAATTGGTAAAGAAAAATAAATTATAGTTTTTAGTTCATTTCCTTTTGTTAAGTCTTTCATTTTTATTTTTTCTCCTTTTTTAGCTTCTTAATTAACATTTTAACATTTATTTTACTTGATATGAATAACATACTTTTTTGTGAGTATAGTCAATTCACTTAAAATAGAAGTAAAAATATGTAAAAATTAGATATAGATTAACCTCCTCCCTTCATTTTGAGCTAGAATTACTATATATTTTTTTATAAAAATGAAAAAAGTATAGGAAAAAATTTTTATTTGACTTATATTTTCCCACATTGTATAATAAAACATATTTAGAAAAATGGAGAGTGGAAAAACACTGTTCCATAATAAATTGATACGGAAAAGAGGTTAAAATTTATGGAAAACGCTATGAAAAGCTTTGGAGAAAATGTCTTTAGGGACAGTAATTTGAAAAAAAGAGTTTCCAAGGCTGTTTTTAAAGAGTTTAAGGCGTCGCAACTGGGTGAAACTGAATTGTCAAAGGAAGCTGCTGAAGTTATTGCAAATGCGATTAAGGACTGGGCGACTAAAAGAGGGGCTACTCACTTCTGTCACTGGTTTCAGCCATTAAATGACTTGACAGCGGAAAAGCATGATTCATTTTTGGAACCTACTGAGAATGAGGAACTTATTTACAAATTTTCTGGAAGCAACTTGATAAAAGGTGAATCTGATGCATCTTCATTTCCAAATGGAGGACTGCGTAGCACATTTGAAGCAAGAGGTTATACAATTTGGGATACAAGTTCATATCCATTTATAAGAGAAAATAAAAATGGAGTTACGTTGTATATTCCTACAGCCTTTATTTCATTTACTGGTGAAGCGTTGGACAAAAAAGTACCTTTATTAAGAACAATGAAATATATAAGTGAACAAGCATTAAGAGTTTTACGGGCTTTGGGAAATACTACGGCTAATCACGTATTTAACACTTTGGGAGTAGAGCAGGAATATTTTCTGGTAAAAAAAGATATGTTTGAAGCAAGAGATGATTTATTGCTTACAGGAAGAACATTATTTGGAGCTTCTGCACCTAAAGGACAGGAACTAAGTGATCACTATTACGGAAAAATTAAAGAAAAAGTAATTAATTTTATGAGTGATGTTGATGTTGAACTTTGGAAATTGGGGATTCCATCAAAAACAAGACATAATGAAGTGGCTCCTAACCAGTTTGAAGTAGCACCATTATTTTCAGTAGCAAATTTGGCATCGGATCAAAATCAGATAATAATGGAAACTATTGAAAAAACAGCATTAAGACACGATTTGGTGGCACTTCTTCACGAAAAGCCGTTCGCAGGGGTAAATGGTTCAGGGAAGCACAACAACTGGTCACTGGGAACTGATGACGGTAAAAACCTTTTCAGTCCTGGAAAAGATATGAAATCAAATACACAATTTTTAATCTTTGTGGCTGCGGTAATTGAAGCTGTTGACAGATATTACCCAATGTTAAGATACGCAACTGCAACTGCTACAAATGATCATAGACTTGGAGGACATGAAGCACCGCCTGCAATTATCTCAGTTTTCTTGGGAGATGAATTGACAACAGTTTTAAATAATATTGCATACAAAAAAGATGCACCTGTGTCAGAATCATCAAAAGTGAACTTATCAGTTGATGTATTGCCGACATTCAGTATGGACGCTGGAGATAGAAACAGAACTTCACCATTTGCATTTACTGGAAATAAATTTGAGTTTAGAATGCCGGGTTCAAGTTCTACACCTGCAACTTCTGCGGCCGTGATAAATGCGATGGTTGGAAAAGTGTTATCTGAATATGCAGATAAACTTGAAAAAGCAACTGAAAAATCTCTGTCAAAAGTAGCAAACGAAATTATTGCAAATGCTTATAAAAAACACCATAGAATAATTTTCAATGGAAACGGATACAGCGAAGAATGGGCAAAAGAAGCTAAAAAACGTGGACTTACAAACGAAGTGGCTTCAAATACAGCACTTAGAAAAATGATAGACAAAGATGTGCTTGAACTAACTCAGGAAATTGGAATGCTTTCTGAACAGGAATCAATTGCAAGATATAATGCCTACGCAGACAGGTATGTAACTCAGTTAAGCATAGAGTCAAGAACATTGATTGATATTGCGAATAAGAATATTTTGCCATCTGGATTAAAATATGCCAATTTATTAGCTGATCATATTGAAAAAAATTCAAAATATGGAAAGGCATTTATAAAAGAGCAGGAAGAAATATTAAAAGATGTGCTGGCAAATATTACAACTTTGAGAAAAGAAGTAAAATCGCTTGAAAAAGAAATAAATAGAGTAAGAAATGAAAAAGATTTAGGAAAACAGACTGATTTGGCAAAAGAAAAATTGGTAACAGGACTGGAAGCATTAAGAATCCCTTGTGATAACTTGGAAAAAGTTATTGATAAGGAATACTGGAGTTTCCCAACTTATACTGATTTGTTGTTTAAGTTATAATATGGATAAAGAGTGCAGGGACTTTAACGAGTCCTTGCTTTGTTTGTTTAAAAATAATATTTTTATAGTAAACTGTTTTAAAATCAAATTCAAAAATCACGAAATTATTAAGATTGATTTTGAAAGAGATGGAGTATAGTAAAGAAAGGAAAGTTTAGAAATGATTTTTTTGAAATCACTGGGAAGTATTTTCCCTATTATTGTTATGATTGCGATTGGATATATTTTGAAAAAAAGGCACTGGTTTCATCATACATTTAGTGAAAATGTGTCAAAACTTATTACAAATGTGGCTTTGCCTTGTTCGATATTTTATTCAGTCTTGAAATATTTGAATATGGATGCCTTGAAGGAAGTGTCAAATCGTTTGATTTTTACATTTGCTTCAGTTATTATTGGATATGTTGCAGCTTTTTTTGTAATAAAGCTGGTGAAGATGAGGGAAGGACGGCGTGGAGTCTTTTATAATGCAGTAGTCAATGCAAATACGATATTTATTGGACTGCCGTTAAATATGGCACTTTTTGGGGAAGCAGCTTCTAAATATTATTTAATGTATTATATCACAAATACTGTGTCAATCTGGACTTTAGGGTATATGCTTCTGGCAGGTGATTCACTGGATGGGAATGAGGATGAAAAAAGTGAATTTAATCTGAAAAAGTTGTTATCACCTCCACTTATTGCTTTTGTAATAGCCTTTATTGTACTTTTGTCAGGCATAAAAGTAATAACTCCGATTGTGGAAACTACAAAATATCTTGGAAGTGTTGTAACACCTCTTGCATTGCTTTATATTGGAATAGTGTTGGCAGATGCGGGACTTCACAGTATCCGGTTTGATTTGGATACGAACTTGGCTTTACTTGGAAGATTTGTATTTTCGTCAATTGTCATGATTGTGTTATTGAAAATTGCTGGACATTTTGTGCAGTTGAACGAGCTGGAAATAAAGACGTTTGTGATACAGTCGGCGGCGCCAGTGTTTGCAGCATTGCCAATTTTGACTAATGAAACTAATGGAGATATTGGATATTCCACAAATGTAGTTACAACAAGTACGATTTTATTTATATTAGTAGTACCTATCTTGATGAGTATTTTAAATATTATACATATATAAATCTGGAAAATCATTAATTTGATTTTCTTTTTTGTGTAAGAACTTAACTTTTTGTTATATCTTGAAATTAATAAAAAAATATGGTAAACTTTTATTGGTGATATATGTTAATAAAAATAAAAGAAAAAATAAAAGTTATAAAAATATTATTCTAATGAATTTAAAATGATTTTAAAATCGAAAAATATAAATTTGCAAATTAATTTATAAGTATATTTTTATAAAATATTTATATTAAATAAAACTATGAATAGGAAATTGTAAAGGTAAAGACTAAAAAATTGAATGATAATACTATTTATACACAAAAAAATGAGCTTTTTTTTCAGAAAGCAGAAAAAATAATAAAAATCAAAATTTAAGAATGCTGTATTAACAAAGTTTTATAGACTTTTACAAATGACTAGAAATTGTAAACATTAGGAGGAAAAGTGAAAAAATTAATAATATTACTTATTTTATTAGTATCAAATATTTCATTTTCAAAAACTTGCAATTGGATAAAAGAGCCGAATATATATGTAACTAAGGAAATTGAGCTGATAGGCCGTTCACGTCTGAAAGGGAATGTTTACTGTGATGTGGAACGTGATTTTATGACTTATTATGTCGGGATAGATAATCTTGAAGTGGGATTAGTTTATAATATGCGTGAAAGAAGAGAATTGACTTATGAAAATATTTTTAGAATATTAATTGATTTTGAAAATGATATTGCAAAATTAATTCCTACAAATATTCCAAAAAAAGATGAAAAGAAAAAACCAAGATATTATACTTTCAGACTTTATGCCTATGATGCAACTAAAAAAGATACTTTTATGCTATTTAAATATATTTTAGACACAAATAAGGTTGACGGGGACTGGAAAACGTATTATAACAATGAGATTTTCTCAAAAACAAGTGAGCAGATGCGGAAAACATTGAAGGATAGCGGATATAATCCGACTGAAGATATTGTGTATTAATTAAGGGGAAAAATGGAATTAATTTTAGAAGAAGATATTGTATACAGAACGAGAATAAATGACTTTGGCGTGGAACCAGTCAATAAACGTATTATAACGACTGGAGAAAAGCTGATATATTTTAATAAAAATAAATTTGAAAAGGAAAGTGGCGGGAAAGTAAAAAACTGTGAAATTATAAAATATATAAAAGAAAAAAATCAGTTATTTGTTTCAAGCATGTTTTTTGTTTCCACTCCGAATGGAAAAGTGTACAAGTGTGACGGGAATAAAAAGAAAATAGTTGAACTTGTATTTGATACGAACGATACTATAAAAGTAATGAATTTTATAACGAGCGGCAGGATTGTCTACATTGAAAAAAACTGCCTATTTTCCTATGATGTAGATACTGAGGAACTTATTTCAACAAGGCTTACAAGAACTAGAAAAAGTGGAAATTACAAAATTTTCACAAGTGGGGAAAATGTTATAATCAAATTCAGGGAAGACTATAAACATATAAACACCATAAGTATTTTTGAAAATAAATTAAAAAAAATATTTGAAGTGAAAACCGAAAATAATCACACTTATTCAAAAATAGTAGGACTCCAATATTTCGCAGGAACAGAAGATGGTGAAATCGAAATATGGAACATTCTGGATCAAGAACTTTATAATTCAATAAAAATTTCCGATAGAAAAGTAACATACATTGAAGAATTTGAAGGGAAATATTTTATTGGTTTGGAAAACGGAGAATTAGTAATTACGGATGGAAAATTCAATGTTTTAAAACAGGAAAAAATATTAAAGGAAAGAATTGTGAAAATTTGTGTGATTGAGGATGAAATTTATGTGATGGGGTGTGAGAATAGGATAGTGAAGTATAGGATGGTTTAAAATATTTTTGTTGTAATCACAGTTATTAATTTAGCTGTGATTTTTTTTGAAAATTCATTTTGCAATTTTAATTGTAAAAATTACGTATAAATGTTATAATTTGGCGAAAAAATAAATCCAAAAATGAATAAAAATATGGAAGAAATAAATAAATTTTTAAGACTGAAGCAGTAACATTTTAAAACTGAGTTCAAATCAAAGATTTATTTGGTTTTTAAAAGAATTTTTAGTGTAATATGAAGGAAAGGGAGAGGAAGTGATGAATGAGTTGGAAAACAATAAAATTAAGCTATATGGATTCAATAATTTAACAAAAACGTTAAGTTTTAATATTTATGATATTTGTTATGCAGAAACAGAGAGGGAGCAGAAGGATTATATTGCATATATTGATGAACAGTATAATTCAGAGAGACTTACAAAAATACTTATCCGTGTGGCAGAAATGATTGGAGCACAAGTCTTGAACATATCAAAGCAGGATTATGAACCACAGGGGGCATCTGTGAATGTTTTGATTGCGGAAGAAAGAATAAGCCCAGAAAATATTGATAAATCTTGTAATAGAGGAAAGCCATTTTTTGAGGAAATTGGGATGGATGAAAATAGTGTAAAAAAAAGTGGTGCAAGTCAGGATACTGATACAGTTCACGCTCATTTGGATAAGAGCCACATAACAGTGCATACTTTCCCAGAATACCATCCAGATAATTCAATTTCGACTTTCAGAGTAGACATTGACATCGCAACTTGTGGAGAAATTTCACCATTAAATACACTAAATTATCTGATAGACAGCTTTGATTCAGATATAATTACGATTGATTACAGAATACGTGGATTTACAAGGGATATTTCAGGAAAGAAATTTTTTACAGATCACAACATAACTTCAATTCAGGACTATATTGATCCTGAAAAGCTGAAAATATACGATGCTATTGATGTAAATGTATATCAGTCAAATATTTTTCATACAAAAATGCTTATAAAGGAAATTGAATTAAAAAATTATCTTTTTAATCAGGATGTCTATGAAATTGCACCAAAAAAAAGGCTGGAAATTACAGATAGGCTAAGGAAGGAAATGATTGAAATTTATAGCGGAATGAATATCTATTAAAATCATTCTACACTTAAATTAAATATCAAAAAAAATATTTTTTATATTTTGGTTTCTAAAGTATTTTGATTAATAATAGTTTTTTTCTTATTTTTATTTATATTAATTTTTTTAAAGCAGAGGTATCAAACGCCATACCTCTGCACTCCCGCTTCTCGAATTTCAATTTTACAGCAAAAGACAAAACTCGCTTTTAACAAAAGTTATTTTAATTTCATAAGGTTGTTATTTAATTTAAATATAACAGAAAAGCTCAAACATGTTGTCTTTTACTGAAAAATTAAAATCTCGGAAATTTATAAAAAATTTTTTATTATATTCATGAAAATAATAAGTAAAATAATTATTATAATTGAATCAGAAATGTCGTGATTTTTTGGAAATAAAAATTACTGTTTGAGCGAAGCAAGTTTAATTTTTGTTTTCAAAAAATGCTTAGACGAGCGGGGATTGCAAAGGGGATGGCGATTGTTCCCCTTTGCTTTAATAAAAAGAAAAAATATATAAATTATAAAAAAATAGTTACTAATCAAAATGTAAATGTAACTTGTCTAAATGTTTAATAAAAAATTTTGGAATTTAAAATTATAAATAAATTAAAAAATATGAAAGGAGTTGAAGAAATGGGGAAAAATATTGATAAAGATAGACAGAATAAGACAGTTCTTTTTGATGCGTTAAAAAATCATCTTTCTAACAGGGTTGTGAGATTTGATGTACCAGGGCATAAAGGAGGGCGTGGAAATAAGGAGTTTCGAGATTTTATTGGGCTGGATGCGATGCAGATGGATGTTAATTCGATGAAACCGCTTGATAATTTATGTCATCCAACTTCGGTTATTAAAGAGGCACAGGATATAGCGGCGGAGGCTTTTGGGGCAAAAGAGGCTTATTTTATGGTAAGTGGAACGACTGGGGCTGTGCAGGCTATGATTATGGCGACTTGTAAGGCTGGGGATAAAATCATTATTCCAAGAAATGTGCATAGAAGTGCTATTAATGCGATGGTAATCTGCGGGGCAATTCCAGTTTATATTAATCCTGGGCTTAACAAGAAACTGGGAATATCTCTTGGGATGTCAATTAATGATGTAAAAAAAGCAATTCATGAAAATCCTGACGCAAAAGCAATACTAGTGAATAATCCCACTTATTATGGGATTTGTTCGGATTTGAAATCTATTGTAAAATTGGCACATGAAAATAATATGCTTGTGTTAGTTGATGAGGCACATGGGGCACATTTTTACTTTGATGAAAATTTACCAATTTCAGCGATGGAAGCTGGAGCGGATATGGCGGCAATCAGTATGCACAAAACAGGCGGTTCTCTTACGCAAAGTTCGATTCTACTAAGTGGAGAGCGGATAAATGCTGATTATGTTCGGCAAGTTATAAACTTGACTCAAACTACGAGTGCATCGTACTTGCTTATGACTTCACTTGATGTGGCAAGAAAAAATTTGGCAATAAATGGAAGGGAACTTTTTGAAAAAACAGTTAAATTTGCAGAATATGCCAGAAATGAAATTAATAAACTAGGTGGATATTATGCGTATGGGAAGGAACTGATTGACGGGGATTCAGTTTATGACTTTGATACGACAAAGTTATCTGTGTATACAAAGGATATTGGGCTTGCTGGAATTGAAGTTTATGATATTTTGCGGGATGATTATGAAATTCAAATTGAATTTGGAGATTTGGGGAATATTTTGGCGATAATTTCGGCGGGGGACAGAGGTTTGGAAATAGAGCGGCTAATTTCTTCACTTGCTGAAATTAAAAGACTTTACTCAAAAGATTCAACGGGAATGTTTGATCACGAATATATAAATCCTGATGTTGTGCTTCCGCCGCAAAAAGCCTTTTATTCAGAAAAAGAAATGCTTCCTATAAAAGATAGTGCTGGTAAAATAAGCGGGGAATTTGTTATGGCTTATCCGCCAGGGATACCGATTTTGGCACCAGGAGAGCGAATTACAGAGGAAATTATAAGTTATATTGAATATGCAAAGGAAAAAGGATGTCTATTAACAGGAACTGAGGATATGCATGTTGAGAAGATAAATGTTGTTTTGGAGTGAAATTTTTGAAATAAAAATGCAGACATTGTCTGCGGAATCCACTTAAAATAAATGAAAGAAGGAAATAAAAATGGCTGACAGCAGATTTTTGAAATTTTTTAATTATATTTTACTAGTTGAAGGCAGTTACTCTAATGATGAAAATGATAGAGGCGGGGAAACAAAGTACGGAATTACGAAAGAGCGGGCAAGAGAATGTGGATATAAAGGGAATATGAGAGATTTGACAAAAGCGATGGCACAGAAAATTTATGAGGAAAAGTATTATAAGGCAAGAAAACTGGACAAAGTGAAAAATGATAAAATGGCACTCAGCATATTTGATTTTTCAGTAAATGCTGGAAGATATGGGATTAAAAAGGCTCAGGAAGCTGTGAATAAGGTTTATGGGAAAAATGTAATTAGTGTAGATGGAGCAGTTGGGCCTATGACATTGAAATACTTAAATGAAGTTAATTCTTCTAAATTTTTGACTGTTTATCATAATTTACAGCGTGAATATTACAAGTCTCTTGCTAAAAATAATGTAACTCAGAATGATTTTCTGACTGGATGGCTGAACAGGGTTAAGGTTAAGGAAAATTATTTGAGAAACGTTTAATGATTGTAAGAAAATAGAATAAAATTATAAACAATAAAAAATTTGAGGAATTTATAAAAAAAGCTTCAAAGAAAAAAACATTGAAATAAAATACTAGATATTTTTTATTGTAAGATTTTTATAAAAAATAGATAATACAAATCGAAAGGAGTATAGCAGATGGAATTATGGTATACAGAAGAGCATACGAAAAATGTTCGTTTTTCTATAAAAGTTGATAAACAGCTGGTTAGTACGAAAAGTGATTTTCAGAGAATTGATATTTTTGAGTCGCCAGAGTTTGGGCGGTTTTTGACATTGGATGGATTTATGATGCTGACAGAAAAGGATGAGTTTATTTACCATGAAATGATAACTCACGTTCCTATGGCTGTAAATCCGAAGGCTAAGAAAATATTGGTGATTGGTGCTGGAGATGGCGGTACTGTCCGTGAGCTTGTAAAGTATGGACATATTGAGAGAATTGATATGGTGGAAATTGACAAGATGGTTGTTGATCTTTGCCGTGAATATTTGCCTAGGACAGCGAATAAACTGGATGACGAAAGGGTTCATATTTATTATGAGGATGGATTGAAATTTGTACGTTCCAAGACAAATAAATATGATATTGTAATTGTGGATTCGACAGATCCATTCGGGCCTGGAGAAGATTTATTCACAAGGGAATTTTATGGAAATTGCTTTAACGCATTAAAAGAAGATGGAATTCTTGTAAATCAGCACGAAAGCCCATATTATGAGGCAGATGCTAAAGCAACGGCAAGAGCAAACAAACAGTTAAGGGCCGTTTTCCCATTTGCAACAGTTTATCAGCTACATATACCGACATATCCATCAGGACACTGGTTGTTCGGATTTGCTTCAAAAAAATATAATCCTGTGGAGGATTTGAAGGCTGATGAATGGAATCAGTTTGGGATAGAAACGAGATATTATAATACAGAATTGCATAAAGGGGCGTTTGCATTGCCAAATTATGTAAAAGACTTGATAAATAACTAGAATAAAAAACAATAAGGAGAATTAATTTATGAAAAATAAAAATATACATACATTTATAGGATGCGACAATGAGTATAATGAGAGTAAAATAGCTATTTTTGGAGCACCATTTGACAGTACAACTTCATTTAGGCCGGGGACTAGATTTGCTTCGGCGGTTATGAGAAATGAGAGTTTTGGGATAGAAACTTATAGCCCTTATCAGGATAAGGATTTGGAGGATATTAAGGTTTTTGATGGCGGAGATTTGGAGCTTTCGTTTGGAAATTCAGAAAGTACACTACAGGATATTCAGGATGAAACAGCAAGAATTTTAAAAGATGGGAAAATTCCGTTTATGATTGGTGGAGAGCATTCTGTTACACTGGGGGCTGTGAAAGCGGTTGCCGAGAAATATCCAGATTTGCACATTATCCAGTTTGACGCACATACAGACTTGAGAGATGAGTATTTAGGGCAGTATTATTCACATGCTTCTGTAATTAGAAGATGTTGGGACATTGTTGGAGATGACAGAATCTTTCAGTTTGGAATAAGAAGTGGAGAAAGAGATGAATGGAAATTTGCAAAGAAACATCTTCATACAACAAAATTTAATTTTGATGGACTTGATGAAGTTGTAGAAAAATTAAAAGGAAAACCTGTGTATTTTACATTGGATCTAGATGTACTTGATCCATCGGAATTTCCAGGAACTGGAACGCCTGAAGCTGGAGGAGTTACTTTTGTGGAACTACATAAGGCAATAGAAAAAATTTCGCAGTTAAATATTGTTGGGCTTGATATGAATGAATTATCTCCTGTGTATGATCAGTCTGGGCAATCTACGGCACTAGCTTGTAAACTGCTTAGGGAAATTTTGCTGTTTATTTATAAATAGTCTAGTTTGGTATTGACCAGGTAAAAAGGGAGGAATGTTAAATGAAGAAAAAACTGCCAATAGGAATATCAGATTTTAAAAAAGTGATTGAAGGGGATTACTATTATTTTGATAAAACAGAATTGATAAAAAGCATTATAGGAGAACCTGGCGAAGTTAAGCTGTTTACACGTCCGAGAAGATTTGGAAAAACACTTAATATGTCGATGATAAAATATTTTTTTGATATAGAAAATAAAGATAAAAATAAAAAGCTGTTTGAGAATTTAAAAATTTCTAAAAATGAGTATTTTGAAAAGCAGGGGACAGCTCCAGTTATTTCGATTTCATTCAGGAATTATGATGAAAGTAGCTGGGAAAATGGGTTTGAGATGATAAAAAATACAATTTCGGATTTATATGATGAATTTGAATTTGTAAAGGAAAATTTAAGTGCGAGAAAAAAAGAAAAATATGATTCGATTTTATTTAACAGAGCAACTGAAGCAACATGGAAATTATCCTTGCTGGATTTAACAAAATATCTATATGAATATTATGGAAAAAAAGTTGTGGTGCTGATAGATGAGTATGATCAGCCGATAATTGATTCATACGTGAAAGGTTATTACCAAGAAGCAATTAGCTTTTTTAAAACATTTTATGGAGTTGTCCTAAAGGATAATAATTATCTGGAAATGGGAATTATGACTGGGATTTTGAGAGTTGCAAAGGAAAATATATTTTCTGGATTGAATAATCTAAGAGTTCATACAATTTTAGACAATAGATTTACAGAATATTTTGGGATTACGGAAAGTGAAGTTGAAAAGGCTCTTAAAGATTTTAATTTGGAGTTTGAATTGCAAGATGTTCAGAAGTGGTACAATGGATATTTGTTTGGAGATATAAAAGTTTATAATCCGTGGTCGATTATTAATTTTCTGAATGATGAAAAATTAAAGCCGTACTGGGTAAATACGAGTGGAAATGAATTGATAAAATTATATTTAAAAAAACTGAAAAATGAGATTTTTGATGATTTTTCAAAACTTTTGAATAGAGAAGAAATTTATAAACGAATAAATGAAAATATGACTTTTTCAAATCTTGAGTCAAATTACAGTAAAAACATATGGAATTTATTTTTTCACAGCGGATATTTAACACTGGGAAAGAAAATCGAAGATGATGGAATGTGCTATTTAAAAATACCGAATGAAGAAATATTGAAAATGTTCTCAGAAATGTTTATAGAAATTTATTTTGAAGATTATGAGAAATTTTTGTATATGTCAAATGCTTTGAGAGAAGGAAATATAAGTGATTTTGAGAAATATTTAAAAGAAGTTTTATTGGAAAACGTGGGAATATTTGATGTAAGCGGAGTTTATAAAGAGCAGTTCTATCATGGCTTAATACTTGGAATAATTTTGATTTTGAAAAATGAATACGAGATAACTTCAAATAATTTTGCTGGGAAAGGCAGATATGATTTACTTTTGAAGCCTAAAAATCTGGAAAAGAGAAAAGAAGGTATTATTTTGGAATTGAAGGTTGTAAATGTAATGGAAAATTTGAGTGAAGATAAAATTTTTGAAAAATTAGAGAATGAGTGTGATATTGCATTACAGCAGATTGAAGAGAAAGAATATGCTTCTATATTAAAAAATTCTGGAGTTGAGAATGTATTGAAAATTGGGATAGTATTTTTTGGAAAAGAAGTAGCAGTTAAATTTGATAAAAATTACAGTTAATACTAAATTCGATTTATATTAAATCCTATTTAAATAAGAATTTGTTACGGACTTTTCTAACAAAAGATTTAAACCAATATTCTTATAATAGTTGAAAATTTATTAAATATTCACTATTTAAATAGGGAATAGTATAAAATTATAAATTATTTTGCAAATTAGAAATATATTTATAAAAAATTTGTGAGTTTTGAGGTGGTTTTACAATGATTGACAAACTAAAAGAATTAGAGAATCTTGAGAATAAGTATAAGGAAATTGGGAGAATAAATTCGGAGATAGAATCAATAATTGCAAATATAAAAAATGAGGCTGGAATAAGCAGGGAAAAGGAACTTTTGGAAGAGAATGAAAGACTGGCGAAGGATTTGAAGGCATTTCATGAAAAGATGAAAGTTAGGGAAGAGGAAATTGGAAGGCTTAAAAATAGTAATGCGGTGCTTATTGAGGAATTGAAGGAAGCGAAAAAGGTTAGAAGAAATAGTGAGATTGATAAGTTTCAGAATATTTTGGCGGAGAAAATGAATGTGGAATTGGAAAGTGGAGTGACTAGAAGGCTTTCTAATTATGCAGAGAAAATGAAGAGAAAAGTCAAAATGCTGGAAAGAAATCTTGCTAATGAATTTTCGGATGAAGCTGATTCTTTAAGAGAAGAATTAAAAAAAATTAATGAAAAAATTGGTGATTTTTTAAAGAAAAGTAATAGGAAAACTTTTGAAAATAAGGTATTTCTTCAAGAGGAATCTTCGGTGTTTCATAATAAGATAAAGGAAGAAACGGCTTTGAAGGAAGGGGAATTTCTTTTTGAAAGGGAGAAAAAAAGATTTATATTTGAAAAACTTATTGGTTTGAAGGGTTTTAACTTTTTAGGGATAATATCAATCTTTTTGGGAGTTTTTTTGGTATTTCGGACACAGTTTGCAAAAATTTTGGCAAATAATTATGTGAAAAGTTCGGCTTCGTATTTGCTTGGGATGTTTTTTCTTTTTGCTGGAGAAAAATTTTATCAGAAAAATAAAAAGCATTTTGCAGTTGGGCTGATTGGTGGTGGAATTGGGATTCTTTATTTGACTACACTTCTTTCCACGCTTTATCTCAAACTTTATCCAATGACAGCAGGACTTTTTATATCGGTAACACTGACAGGGCTGGTTGTGATTCTTTCATTGCGATATGATAGCCAGATAATTGGAGTATTGTCACTAATTGGTGGATATTTACCTTACGGAGCTTATATTTGGGTGAATAGGAGCAATGTCCAAATTTATTATGTTTTGGCATATTCTTTGATTTTGCAGGGAATTGTGCTTGGAGTTTCTTGGAAAAAAGACTGGATATACAGCAAGATTTTTGGATTTGTTACGGGTGTAGTGAATATGACGGGGTTAGTTTATTATTTAAATTACAGTATTCACGACAAGATTACGGCATTTTTCTACATCGTAATTTTTACAACAGCATACAGTTTCATTTTCCTAAATTCACACAAAAAAGAAAATCGTCAAAGCAACATAATCGACTATATATTTCTAAGTTTAAATCTAATTATAAAATTTTTATTGATTTACAGCCTGTTTGACAATACAACGCCAAGTTGGCTAAAAGCAATATTAGTTGGAACAGTTGGAGTAATTTATGGATTTTTTGGCGACAGGCTCAAGGACAATAAAGTTGCAAAAATATTTTATATCGTGGCATTAGGAAGTTTTATCCTAATTATCCCGTTAATTGTACCAGAAAAATTTGTTGTGATTGCATGGGGTGCTGAAACTGCACTATTGTATTTCTTTTATAGAAAATATAAAAACAAAGAAATGCGATATGGGACAATTGCGATTTATCTAGTTTCACTAGTGAGTAATTTAATTGTGCGGGAAGAAAAATACTTGCTTGTGTATATTCAGGATTTGATGATAATATCTTTTTCATTTGTGCTTTATTTCCTGATAAAACAAAAAAGCTACAAGACGGAAGTTAGAATTTTAAATGGAATATTTAAATATCTGATTTTTGTTTATTCAATATTTTTTATAAATAAAGTTGTTATTAATGCTGTTACTTCATTTAAAGTGATAAATTATGGTGAAGATATATTTTTGAGTTTATTAGTTTCGCTTTTTGTTTTAAGAACAGTAACATATAAAGTGAAAAAATTACAAGACAGTTTTAGTTTGAAATTCTTGATAATAATTGAAATAATTTATTTGTTATTCATAAATATGATTAATCTTATCCTGTATTTTTTTGGTTGGAGTTCAGATATATTAAAAGAAAGAATACCAATAAGTTATATATTTCCGTTCTTTTTACCAATTTTAATAAATATATATTTATTTATGGTTGCTAAAAATGATATTCATTTATGCTTTTTCAAAAAAAATGAGAAAAAACCATTGTGGATACTCGGAGAATCAATATATTTCCTTTGTGTAGCAAATATTATTTTACGGATATATGAATATTCAGGTGTATTAATTTTAGGAGCTGGATTGGCTTTGGATATAGTTGGACTGTTATTGTGCGGATATTTAGTCTGGAAAGGATTTAGAGTGCCAAATAGGAATGTTAGAAGAATTGGGCTTGGAATAGGAATATTTTTTGTGGCGAAAAGTTTCCTTTGGGATTTCTTACGATTTGATAATTCCTATAAGTTGATTGCTTACTTTAGTATGGGGGCTATTTTGATTGGAACTTCCTATATTTATCAGACGGCTTTGAAGACATTGGAGCAGGAAGTGAAAGAGAGCTTGAGTGACAAGGATTTTGGAAAAGGTGAGAAAAATGAAGAAAATAAATAAAATAATATTGTTTTTATTTTTATTGACAATTGTTCAACTTTTTTCCAGCCAGTATTTTAAAACTATAAAAATAACAGGAAAGTCGGCATACAAGCAATTTTTTTTAACAGAGGATATTTATGAGAACAGTAAAAATAATCTTGGAGATATACGGATAATTGATAAAAATGGGAAGGAAGTTCCTTATGTTATCGAAACTGGAAAAGAGCAGGAAAAGCACAGTGAAAAAATTGTGGCAAGGGCAAAAATAGATGAAGTATTGACGAAAAAGGATAAAATGGAATTTATTGTAAAATTTAATTCTGATAGTTCGTTAAAGGATATAATTGGAAACAGGCTTGCGCTGATTTCTTCCAAAAATTTTTACAGCGAATATACTTTGCTTGGAAGTAATAACGGTACAGATTGGGAACAGATAGCTTCGGGAGAAATTTATAAAACACCTGATAAGTCAAACTTGACAATAGAATTTTCGGAAAAAAGATATGAATTTTATAAAGTTGTAACGCCGTTAGATAAAGGGAATATCTTTAGTGAAGCAATTTTGAAATTGTCAAGTAGTGAGGCTGGAAAACTTAAAACCGTAGAAACAAAATTGGATTATAAAGTTGAGCAGGAAGGGAAAAGTACAATTTTGAAAATCAAGAGCAAGTTTTTGCCGTTAAAAAATATTGTTCTAGATGTAAATGATGAGTTTCAGAGAAATTATGCTGTGAGAAGCGGAGATAATTTTTATGCGGAAGGGGTAATTTCTAAAGTTGGAGAAAAGTCAAATTTGATGATAAATTTAGAAACTGTTCCAAAATTGTCTGAAATAATCGTTGAAATACAAAATGGAGATAATTCACCGCTCAAAATAAATGGAGTAACAGGAAACTATGTTCCAGACAGAATTGTGTTTAGGGCTACAGAAGGGGAAGATTATAAAATAACCTTTGGAGATGAGAACTTGAATAAGCCTGAATACGATATTGCAGAATTTGTCGATTCAATAAAGGAACGGGATGAAGTTTTGGTAGGAAAATTGGAAAAAATAAATGCTAAAAGTGTTTCAAAGCCAAAAGATTATACGGTTTATTATAATATTTTTATAGGAAGCGTTGTGGTAATATTAATTGGATTTATGGTAAAGAAAATAGCTAAAAATAAAAAATAGAAGAGGAGAATGAATTATGAATATTGTATTTGTTTTTATAGGAATTTTGGTAATTTTGATTCTGATGGCAATGGGGATTTACAATAAATATATCAAATTGAAGAATTTGAATGAGGAAGGTTGGAGCGGAATAGGTGTTTATTTGCAAAAAAGGCTGGATTTGATACCTAATCTTGTGAATACAGTTAAAGGGTATGCAACACATGAAAAGGAAACGCTGGAAAATGTGGTAAAATTGAGAAGTCAAATGATGTCAATTGATACAAAAGATATTGATAATATTGAAAAAATTCAAAAACTTGAAAATGAGCTGACAAAAACATTAAGATCAATAATGATGCTACAAGAAAATTATCCAGACTTGAAGGCAAATGAAAATTTTTTGAGATTACAGTCACAACTGACTCAAATAGAAACAGAAATTCAAAGTTCAAGAAAATATTATAATGGCACAACAAGAGATAGAAATACTTTTGTGGAAACTTTTCCAAATAATATAATAGGTGGATTTTTAGGATTTAAAAAAGCTGAGTTCTTTAATGCTGTAGAAGGAGCAGAAAAGGTTCCAGAAGTTAAGTTTTAAAAAATTTTAGTAAAATTATCGTAAAGGAAATAACTTTATGGAAATAAGTTTGACTCAAATAATAATTTTATTGATAATGCTAATAACATTGGCGATTTATAGCTATATTACGTGGAAAAATTTGGGAAGGATTCTGTCGATGAAATTACTTCGGTGTCAGAGCCACCTAAAGAAATTTCGGCAATGATGGCTGCTTATATAAATAGTTCTCAGAAAGAAACATCAAATTATTTGGTATATATTGGATTGCTGGAGTTGATAAGCAAAGGATTTGTAATAATTGAAGATTATGTTGACTTGAAAAAATATAATAAAGTTAAGAAAAATTCAAAAATGACAGAAGATGAATACGAAATAAAAAAAGATAAAAAAACTGTTGAAATTATTGACATTGAAAAATATTATAGACAGATAACCAAGAAGAAATATGGGTTTAATATGCAAAAAGTCAATGATTATGGGTGCAGGCAGTGGGAACTTTCGGAAGAGGAGAGAATGGTTCTGGAATTTTTAATTGAATATGATAAGGACAGTATTCTTGGGCATAAAAAGCCTATTATGGAGCAATTTTTTAAAATTCTTGGAGTTTTGAAGGAAAAATTTGATGGAAGAGGAAACTACACTTTCTTGTATTTAATTGGAATAAAGTCTATAAAAAAGGAAAGATGGGATAAAAGGCTTTATAATTCAAATTGGAAGTTTAAAATACTTTACATAATTATAATATTTTTGTTTGGAATTTTACTTTTTATTTTTGAAGGAATGAAAGCGATTGTGTCATTAGTTGTTCTTTTTCCAATATTTTTCTGGGTAATACTTTTGTCAAATATACTTTTTTTAATTTTAAAAACTAAAGCATTTCCAGTGCTGATAAAACTTATGATTTCTCTTTTAATAGGAGCGTTCTGTGGAATTATATATTTTTGGGTAGGACTTATGTTATTTGCTTTTGGAATAACGGGTGTGCTTGTAACTTTGACGACAATTCTACTTGTATTTTATTTTAAGAATATTGGAAAATATACAGATAGAGGAATTGAAGTTAAAAGAAATCTAGAAGGATTAAAGAAATACATAAAAAGTGGTGAAACTAGAAAATTTGAGAATATAGAAGAGATGATTTTGTATTTTAAAAAAATTTTACCATTTTCGTAGGCTTTGGAAGTACAGAAGCATGTTGTAGAGATGGTGGAAAAATCTATAGAAACGTCAAGATTAAAAAGGAACATATTGAAAATATGCTTAATATATTTATTTATAAAAATGATAAATTTATGAAATCGTTTGGGAATGAGATATTTACAAACGAGATATTGGAAGGAAATTACTATGAAAAGTTTTAGCAACCGAGAATGGAAGAGTATTTTTTCTAAATTTTTTGTATTTTTCACGTTATTTTTTCTGAATGTCAGTTTGTTAATCGCTGAGGCAATAAAAAAATATGATGTCTCAATACAGATTAATAAAAATGGAACATTGACAATAAATGAAATAATAGATTACGATTTTGGTGATAAACTTGATAGGCGTGGGATTATTAGAAGGATTCCCCTGCGCTCAAAAAAAAGCGGAATAGATATTTATAAATCCCATGTAAAGATGAATTCTGTAAAAAGAAATGGTGAACCTGAAAAATATAAAACTAAAAAATCTTCTGGAGAAATAGCTTATAAGATAGGTTCTGAAGATAAATATGTGGATTCAGGTGTAAGCAAATATGAGTTTAATTATACAATGTATAATGCGGTATTTGAAAAGGACGGAATTTATCAGGTATATTTCAATCCGATAGGACAGTTCTGGAAAGTTCCCATTGAAAGTGGAGACGTTATTATAAGTTTTGAAAATAATCAACCTATAGAAGAAAATGAAATTCAGCAGCTGAAAGTATTTACAGGGAAATATGGAGAAACTGGAGAAAATTATACTATAGTTCAGAAAAGCGGGATTATAAAAATAAAAACTAATGAAGTTCTGGAACCGCTTAACGGAATGACTTTCCGTCTGAATTTAAAGACAGATAAAATAAATCCTACATGGCTTGATAAACTGAAAGTTCTTTACTATGCAGTCCCTCTTGTTGCAGTAGGCTCTGTAGTAATTTTAGTGCTCTTCATATATGGATTTGTAACATGGTTACTGTTTAGACCGGTTTCTTTAAGAAAAGCGATTGTTCCTGAATTTAATATACCGAAGAATATTTCTGCCATGTATGCCGGATATATCAAAGGTGTGAAAAATCCTAAAGAAATCCTGACGATAGGAATGCTGTCACTTCTTTCAAAAGGCTATGTAACAGCGGAGGACAAAGAAGGAAACGGAAAGAATGTAAAATACAGGCTCGTAGCAAATACTGAAGGAAATCCTGAACTTTCAACTGAAGAGGCGACTCTTCTTAATGCACTTTCAGATGATGAAGAGAATATATTTAAAAAAGATAAAAGTTATTTCAGTTATCAAAAAGATAGAAAGAGTGGATTTGAAGATGAAAAGAATCTTTATGAAGCTTCACAAAATATAATGAGTATGCTTGAAAGTAAATATAAGTCGAGGGCATATGAAACTAATGATAAATTCTCATATCCTTTTATTTTGGGAATGGTTTTAGTTATTACTGTAGGAATGATTAACAGAGGAACAAATTCCCGGGCAAATGGATTATTTGATGATATAGCTTTTGTAGCATTTAATTTTCTTATTTCGTGTGGTATTGCAGCAGTTATTTATATTTTTATAGAGAACCTGTTTTCAGAAAGAAAAATATTTCTTGCCATTTTAAAAGGAGGGATAGCAATACTTCTGCTAATAAAAACAGGGATAATAGGTGTTATTATAGGAATCATTCCGGCAATGTATATAATTTATTCTAAACTTATGAAAAAATACATGGAGAAAAGTCTAAGACAGGAAGAGCATCTTGATGGAATGAAAATGTATATAAAAACTGCCGAAGCAAATCAGATTATGAAATTTAATGATGTAGATGAACTTGTGGAATATTTCAAAGGGATTTTACCTTATGCAGTTGCTCTCGGAGTCAAGAATAAAGCGATAAAATTGTTAAAAAATACGATAAACCTATATAATTTTGATGAAAATATACAGGAGGAAATAAACAGAAGAGTTTACTATGATTCGTATGATAGCAAATTCCTGTTAAATACAATTTCAAGAGAGTATGATAAAGTAAGAGAAGAAATGGGTGCAAGTGAAGGCGGATTCTCAAGTGATGGTGGCTTCTCCGGTGGTGGTTCCGGGGGAGGAGGTGGAGAAAGCTGGTAGGGATATTGGCTTTTTATGATTTTTACATAAATTTTAAATTTGTATAATTTTTAAAGTTTGATACTGAAAAAGTTTTAGAATAACTAAAAAATAAGGATAGATAAGATATGATATTTCAAAATAAAAAATTTTCAATATTATTTATATTTATGGTGATGTTTTTATTTAATTCAAGCAGGCTTGATGCAGTAATATTGCATAGTGAAAAAATAAGAAATTATGAAGTTACAGTGCAAATTAATAGAAATGGGACACTGACTGTAAATGAAGTGATTGACTATGAATTTGACGGTGCGGCAAAACATGGGATTTATAGGGATATTCCAGTACGTTCAAAGAAAAATGGTGTGGATATTTACAAATCTTATATAAAAATGAATTCGATAAAGAGAAATGGTTTTTCTGAAGAATACTCTACAAAACTTTTTGATGAAGGGATTAGATATAGAGTTGGTTCTGCAGACAGGTTTGTGGAAAATGGCATAAATAGATACGAATTTAATTATGTGATTTATAATGCAGTATTTGAAAAAAATGGAATTTATCAGGTTTACTTTAATGCGATTGGTCAATTTTGGCAAGTTCCTATTGAAAAAGCTACGGTAAATATAAAATTTGGGAATGGAGAACCTGTTTTAAAAAATGAAATTAGGCAATTAGATATTTTTACAGGTGAATATGGACAAAGTGGGAAAGATTATATTACAAATTTGAATAATGGAACTGTTGAAATTAAAACAAATAAGGTTTTAGAGGCATATAATGGATTAAGTTTTCGTCTGAATTTAAAGACGGATAATATAAGCCCAACATTTTGGGATAAGTTACAAACACTTTATTATGCTTATCCTTTAATTGCTGTAGGGCCTCTTGTAATAATACTTCTGGCAATTTATGGATTTATAACGTGGTATATATTTGGAAGAGATGTGGGTAAAAAGGCAATTGTTCCTGAATTTAACATACCAAAGGATATTTCTGCCATGTATGCGGCTTACATCAATGGAGAAAGAGGACCAAAAGAAATATTAACAATCGGAGTGCTTTCATTGCTTTCTAAAAGTTATGTTGAAGCTGATGATGAGGAAGGTAATGGAAAAAATGTAAAATATACATTGTCTAACAGTAAAAGGAGCAAGCTTGAACTAGCAGAAGAGGAAAAGATTGTTTTTAACGCTCTTTCTGATACTGGGTATATATTCAAAAGAGAAAGAAGCCTTTACGATGCCTCAAATAAAATATTGGGATTATTTGAAAAAGAGTATAAAAAGAAAGTTTACAGGGATAACAGCATTTTTAATATCGCATTTATTATCGGTATAATTGTAGTTTTTATGGTTTCATCAACAGCAAGCAGTGGAACGACAAGAGTATCTGATAGCGATTTTGGAGTAGTTTCGTTAATTATGATTGCTAGTTTCTTTGGTATACTTTTAAATATGATTTTTTCAATTATAAAGAATATTTACGGGAATAACAGTACATTTTTGAAAGTTATTAAATGGATAACAATATTGTTTATTTCAGTAATATATGGAGTTTTAAATTTCATTGTAATTGGAATAATTATGGCAATGTATACTGTTTATTCAAAAATAATTGGAAAATATACTGTTGATGGAATGAGAAAAAAAGAATACTTGGATGGCATGAAAATGTACATAAAGACTGCTGAAGCTAATCAGATTATGAAATTTAACGATGTAGATGAGCTGGTAGCCTATTTTAAAGGGATATTGCCTTATGCGGTAGCTCTTGGAGTAAAAAATGAAGCAGTAAAACTTATGAAGAATACAATAAAACTTTATGATTTTGATGAAAGTACATATTCTTACATAAATAGAGGAGTGCATTTTAATACATACAATAATTTCTTTTTGTCAAACATGGTTTCAAGAGGATACGAAAATGCATATAATAAAATAACAGAAGAAAGATTCAGCACTTTGAGAGAAAATTCCAGAAATTCAAGCGGAAGCGGTTTTGGCGGAGGCGGATTCTCAAGTGGTGGTGGCTTCTCTGGTGGAGGTTCCGGCGGGGGAGGTGGAGGAAGCTGGTAGGGATATTGGTTTTTTCTGATTTTTAAATAAATTTTAAATATATATATAATTTTTAAAGTTTGTTATTGAAAGAGTTTGAGAATAACTAAAAAATAAGGATAGATAAGATATGATATTTCAAAATAAAAAATTTTCAATATTATTTATATTCATGGTGATGTTTTTATTTAATTCAAGCAGGCTTGCTGCAGTAATATTGCATAGTGAAAAAATAAGAAATTATGAAGTTACAGTGCAAATTAATAAAAATGGGACTTTGACAGTAAATGAAGTGATTGATTACCAGTTTGGCGAAGAGCCTAAGCACGGAATTTATAGAGATATTCCTTTGCGTTCAAAAAGGTTTGGATTTGATGTTCATAAGTCTTTTATCAAAATGAATTGGATAAAAAGAGATGGAGAGGACGAAGAGTATACGAAAAATCATTTCTATGAAGGGATAAGGTACAGAATAGGTTCCAAAACAAAGCTTGTAAATTTGGACAGGATTGGGAGCAGATATGAGCTGAATTACGATATTTATAATGCTGTGTTTGAAAAGGATGGAATTTATCAGATTTACTACAATGCAATTGGACAGTTCTGGAATGTTCCGATTGAAGAGGCAAACGTTACTATAAGGTTTCCTGATGGACAGGAAATCAAAAAAAATGAAATTGAAAAATTGGAAGTTTATACTGGAAGTTATGGAGAAAAAGACGAAAATTATGGCGTTTCAGAAAATAACGGGGAAATAAATATTGGAACTAGAGAATTGGAGGCTAATAATGGACTTACATTTATGCTAAATTTAAAAACAGATAAGATAAGTCCGACTTTGGCAGATAAGCTGCAAATTGTATATCTTTCCAATCCTGCAGTAATAATTTTGCCATTTTTGTTATTATTTCTTACAATTTATTCAATCATAACGTGGAATCTTTTTGGAAGGGATCCGCAAGGAAAATCTATAATTCCAGAATTTAATTTGCCGAAAGACATTTCTCCGATGTTTGCAGCATATATAAATGGTGAAAGGGACATAGCGGAAATATTAAATGCAGGAATATTTACATTACTGTCAAAAGGTTTTATAGTAGCCAAAAAAATTAATGGTGAAATTAAATATAACAAGGAATCTAAGACAGTGTATACACAGAAAACAGAACTGTCGGAAGAGGAAAGAATGCTATTTGATGCTCTTTCTTCAAAAAAGAATAATATTTTTGATAATGAAAAACAGCTTTATAATACTGGAAATAGCATTATTAAAATTTTGAAGGGAAAATATCATAGACTAATTTATAAAAACAATGGCAGTTTTTTAGTTCCATTTTATTTTGTAATTCCTATTTTTATGATTTTTATATTTTCACAGACAAATTTTGAGATTTTCAATCCTTTTATAATATTGTATGTGTTTATAGTGTTAGGATCATTTTTTCATAGAATTTGGATAACTGTTAGTAAAAAACTGTTAATGGGAGTAATAATTATAGCGGTTTTAGGGATGGCTTTTTATCAGGGAATTGAAATTTTTGTTTTTGTAACATATTTTGTAGCATTATTTATTATTTATGCAAAATTAATTGGAAAATATACAAATGAAGGGCTGAGAAAAAAAGAATACCTGAAAGGTATGAAAATGTATATAAAAACAGCGGAAGAGAATCAGATAAGAAAATTTGACAATGTAAAGGAATTAATCGAATATTTTAATGGAATTTTGCCTTTTGCAGTAGCACTTGGAGTAAAAAATGAGGCGATAAAATTAATGAAAAAAACAATAAAATTATACAACTTCGACATAAATGAATCTTATATAAATAGCCACACTCATATGCACGCCTATAACAACTACAGTTTTACGAACGCATTTTCAAGAAGTTACAGCAGTGGAAAATCGCAAATAATGAGTGAAAAATTTAGTTCATCCAAGAGTGGCTCAGGCGGAGGCGGCTTCTTTAGTGGGGGCGGTTTCTCTGGCGGAGGTTCCGGCGGGGGAGGTGGAGGAAGCTGGTAGAAATACTGGCTTTTTTCTTATTAGACTTGTTAGAAAACTATATGCATTTAGAATTTGATAAAACCAATCTTCTGAAGCAAGGGATCTTGACCCCTTGTGAAAATAAAAAAACTTAGGTTGTTGAACAGGTCTATTGTAAAGTAGTCTTTTTTATACTAAACCCCGTTTAAAAATGAGAATAAATTTTTATAATAGAATTGTTCAATAGCTAATTCATAATCATTCAACTTTTTTATTTTTTATATTCGTAGGATTGCTCATTGCCACAAATCCTACAACCTATGGCTAGTCTACGACATTTTTCTGCACTGACAAAAGACTCGCTATGCTCAAACAGTTTTGCCAGCACAGAAAAATGCTCCGACGGATTAATTATACTAAACTCTGTTTAAAAAATAAAAATTATATCTTAAATTACTTGAAAATATTAGGTTTATATCCTTTATTAGAAAAATTTGTAATAAATTCGTTATTTAAATGGGGTTTAGTATAAGGTAAAAAAATTTTATTTTAAATATTGACTTTCTAAAATTTTGTGATATACTACTAAATCATACAAGTTAATTGAACTTACAAAGAAGGGAGAGAGCAAAATGAGTGAAAAAAATTTAAAAATTTTAGGATGGCTTGGAACATTACTTTCTGTAATAATGTACGTGTCTTATGTTCCACAAATAATGGGAAACTTGCATGGGAATAAAACATTTTTCCTGCAGCCGCTGGCAGCGACGATTAACTGTACAATATGGACAAGTTACGGACTTTTAAAAGAAAAAAAGGACTATCCCTTGTCAGCAGCAAACTTGCCGGGAGTAATTTTTGGATTGCTTGCAACAATTACAGCATTTTAAACAATTTAATTTTAAAGATTTGTTATAAAAAGTTCATTTGAGTGATGGTTAGTCATTTTAGTGAGCTTTTTTTGTTAATTTTTTTATAAAAGTAGAAAAAAAGTCAGCTTTGTGATAAAATATACAATATGATTTATGAAATGAAAAAAATTAAATAAAAAATATATATAATTAAAACAGGAGGAAAAAATAATGCCAAATGAACTGAACAAAGTTTATTCACCAAACGAGATAGAAGATAAATGGTATAAAATATGGGAAGAAAAAGGATATTTTAATGCACAGCACAATGCAGAAAAGCCAGGATATTCAATTGCGATTCCGCCACCAAATGTTACGGGAATTCTGCATATGGGTCATATGCTTAACAACTCAATACAGGATGCGATTATTAGATATAAAAGAATGAGCGGGTTTGATACGCTTTGGATTCCAGGGATGGATCATGCTGGAATTGCTACGCAAAATAAGGTTGAGAGAATGCTGGCTGATGAAGGGACTTCCAAGGAAGAAATAGGATATGATGAGTTTTTGAGAAGAACTTGGGAGTGGAAGGAAAAACACGGCGGGCTGATTACAAAGCAGCTTAGAAAACTGGGAGTCTCGCTAGACTGGTCAAGAGAAAGATTTACTATGGATGAAGGGCTTTCAGAAGCTGTAAAGGAAGTGTTCATCAAGCTTTACAATGACGGGCTCATTTATCGTGGGGAATACATTGTAAACTGGTGTCCGCATGACAAAACAGCGCTTGCTGATGACGAGGTAAATCATGAGGATAAAAATGGAAAAATCTGGGAAATTAGATACCCAATCAAGGATAGTGACGAAGAATTGATAATTGCAACAACTCGTCCTGAAACAATGCTCGGAGATACAGGAGTTGCAGTGAATCCAAATGATGAAAGATACAAGCACTTAATTGGGAAAACTGTCATTTTGCCGCTTATGAACAGGGAAATTCCAATTGTGGCAGATGAATATGTGGATATGGAATTTGGGACTGGAGTAGTTAAGATGACTCCGTCACACGATCCTAACGACTTTGAAGTGGCAAAAAGAACTGGACTTGCATTTTTAAATATTTTTACAGAAGATGCGCATGTAAATGAAAATGGTGGGAAATATCAAGGGCTAGAAAGATTTGCTGCTAGAAAGGCTATACTTGCCGATTTGGAAGAGCAGGGACTGCTAGTTGGAGTAAAAGATCATAAAAATGCTGTGGGGCATTGCTACAGATGTAATTCAGTTATTGAGCCAAGAGTTTCGACACAGTGGTTTGTAAAAATGGAGCCGCTTGCAAAAAGAGCGCTGGAAGTTGTAAAAAATGGAAAAATTCAAATTACACCAAAAAGATGGGAAAAAGTTTATTACAACTGGTTGGAAAACATAAGGGACTGGACAATTTCACGTCAAATCTGGTGGGGACATAGAATACCTGCCTATTATGCAGAAGACGGAACAGTTTTTGTGGCAAAAAGTCTGGAAGAGGCAAAAATTCAGGCACGTGAAAAATTTGGAAAAGATGTGAACTTGACAGAAGAAACTGATGTGCTTGATACTTGGTTTTCATCAGCATTATGGCCATTTTCAACATTGGGCTGGCCAAATGAAACTGAGGACTTGAAAAAATTTTTTCCGACAGATGCACTTGTTACAGGGGCGGACATATTATTCTTCTGGGTTGCAAGAATGGTAATGATGAGCCTTTATATAAAAGATGAAATTCCATTTAATTATGTTTATTTGCACGGAATTATAAGAGATGAAAAAGGTAGAAAGATGAGTAAATCTCTAGGAAATTCACCTGATCCACTTGACTTAATAGCAAAATACGGTGCAGATGCAATAAGATTCAGCTTTTTATACAATACTTCACAAGGGCAGGACATCCATTTTTCAGAAAAATTGCTTGAAATGGGTTCAGCTTTTGCAAATAAAGTTTGGAATGCGTCAAGATTTGTATTGTCAAATTTGGAAGATTTCGATGTTTCAACAACTGTGAATAATTCGGAATTTAAACTTGAAGATAAATGGATTTTATCCAAATTACAGACTGCTTCAAAATTAATTAATGAAAATATGGAAAAATACGAATTGGACGCTGCTGCAAAATTGGCATACGAATTTTTCCGTGGAGATTTCTGTGACTGGTATGTGGAAATTGCCAAAACACGTGTTTATGGACAGGAAGGCAGTGATAAAGTTATGGCACAATGGGTGTTAAGACACGTTCTTGACAAAGGGCTGAAAATGCTACATCCGTTTATGCCATTTATTACTGAGGAAATTTGGCAAAAATTGCAGACTGGCGAAGAAACAATTATGTTATCAGACTTTCCAAAAGAGGAAAAAGAGTTTGTAAATATTGAAGCTGAAAAGGAATTTGACTATCTGAAGGAAATTGTTTCGGCAATTAGAAATATTCGTGGAGAAGCAAATGTGTCGCCATCTAAGAAAATTGAAGTTATTTTCAAGACAGCTGATGAAAATGCAAGGAATATTTTACAAAATAATGCCAAAATATTAGATAGACTGGCAAATGTTGAAAAATATGAATTTAATGTGGAAATTCCGAAACTTGTAGGATTCAGATTAGTTGATACAACTGAAATTTATATACCGCTTGCTGATTTAATTGATTTGGATAAGGAAATTGAAAAACTGGAAAAAAGCATTGAAAAAACTCAAGTTGAGCTGGATAAGGTGTTAAAAAAATTATCTAATGAAAATTTTGTAAACAAGGCGAAACCTGAAGCTGTGGAAAAAGAAAGAAGAATAAAGGAGGAGCTTGAAAATAAAATTGCCAAATTTAAGGAGTCAATGAATTTGTATAGATAATATTGAAATTTAGGTTATCAAACAAGTTTAATGAATAAAAAAACTTGCAAAATTAAAATTATGTTGTAAAATATATTAAGTAAAATAAATTTAAAATGGAGGAAATATGAAAAAGCTGCTGATATTAGTTTTGCTAGCTTTGGCTTTAAGTTCGTGTTTATCAGCCAATGTAGGTGTTGGGCCTGGCGGACTGCATGGTGGAGTTGGAGTGTATTTTTAAATTCCAAGTCGCTTAAATAGGAAAACTTTGAAAAAGAGGTGAGATGAAATGAAAAAGTTAATTATTTCAGTTATGATTATATTTACTATTACAGCTTGTAGCAGTACAGGTGGAAAAGGGACAAATTCAATTAATGTTGGTGTAGGTTTTTCAGGACTTTAAGATTTTGTAATTAAAGTATTTATAAAATAAAAAAGGAGATAGTGAAATGGGAGCATTATTTTGGGCAATTTTGTCAGGAACAGCAGCAATTCTGGAAATAATTATTCCAGGACTTGTAACAATCTGGTTTGCACTTTCAGCTTTAATTGTAATGTTTCTTGCAAATTTTATAGAAGATTCGCTAATACAGTTTTTAATATTTGCTGTACTTACGATAATTTTCCTAATTTTTACACGTCCAGTCTTGAGAAGATACATTGAATTACAAAGAAAGACAAATTTTGATGCAAGCATGAAAGGGACTGATGTAAAAATTGAAAAAGTAGTGGATACTAAAAAGACTGAAAAGGAATATGAAGTAAAATTTAAAGGTTCCATTTGGACAGGTGTAAGTGAGGAAATATTGTCAAATGGGGAAATAGTTAAAATTAAAGGCTTTAAAGGTAACAAAATAATTTTAGAAAGAAAATAATATAAAAAAAATAGGAGGTAATATTATTATGGTTTGGACTTTGCCGTTTATAGTTGTTCTTATTGTAATTGCATTAATTTACATTTTTAAATCAGTAAAGATTGTGCCAGAATCACGTGTACTTATTATTGAAAAATTGGGGAAATATGACAGATCCCTAAGTTCAGGGCTTAGTTTTCTGAATCCATTTTTTGACAGAGTTGCAAGAAGTGTGTCGTTAAAGGAACAAGTTGTGGATTTTCCTCCTCAGCCTGTTATTACAAAGGATAACGCCACAATGCAAATTGATACAGTTGTTTATTTTCAAATAACTGATCCAAAGCTGTACACTTATGGAGTAGAACGTCCACTTTCAGCAATTGAAAATTTGACAGCAACAACTTTGAGAAATATTATTGGAGATATGACAGTCGATCAGACATTGACTTCGAGAGATATTATCAACACAAAAATGCGTCAGGAACTGGATGATGCTACAGATCCTTGGGGAATAAAAGTAAACCGTGTGGAATTGAAAAGCATCTTGCCACCAGCCGATATTCGTGTAGCAATGGAAAAGGAAATGAAGGCGGAACGTGAAAAAAGGGCAAACATTCTGGAAGCACAGGCAAAAAGAGAAGCAGCAATCTTGGTTGCGGAAGGAGAAAAACAGGCTGCAATTTTAAGAGCAGAAGCCAAAAAGGAACAACAGATAAAAGAAGCGGAAGGACGTGCGGAAGCAATTTTATCAATTCAAAAAGCACAAGCGGAAGCATTAAAATTATTAAATGAAGCTGCACCAACAAAAGAGGTATTGTCATTAAAAGGAATGGAAACATTTGAAAAAGTGGCAGACGGAAAATCAACAAAAATTATTATTCCAAGTGAGCTGCAAAATCTGGCTGGAATGGTTACAGCATTTTCGGAACTTGCTAAAAAAGATAAAGATGTGGAACAAAAATAGGATATATGGGACTGGACAAAATGTTCAGTCTTTTTTTGTTTATAAGGAAATTAAATTCATATTTTTTAGGTATTTACTGATATATTTGATAATTTTAAAAGAGGCATCAGCCTCTTTTCCTTTTCTTTTGTCAAATAAATATACAAATGTCTACGACAAAATATCCAACCTAGTTGGATTAATAAAATATTAATAGTATTTTTTGAGGGGCGGATATCTGTAATGATAAAATTCCCATACAATCATTTTAACCTTGCATGCTGGACAGTAAAAAGGATTCATCCCGAAAGTCCTGTACATCTGCCTTTGATAAAATGAATATCTTGACACGGCAATGTTTTTCCTGAAAGCATCAATTGCCTCTTTAAGCCTGCC
>NZ_AXVL01000018.1 GCF_000482505.1 Leptotrichia trevisanii DSM 22070 | reverse complement strand
CTGCCCCTTTTTTACCCCTTTTAGCAAAATAAAAAAGTTGTATAATTCTCTAAAATAAAAGGGATATTCACTTTCAATGGAATATCCCAAACATCTGAATTATATCTAAAAATATTTTTTATTAAAAATAATTTATTTAACTAACATAACAGTAGGAACATTAGGCACTCTAAGCCCTTCCGAATGTCCTGGTGTCGAGTTTCCCAGCCAGTCATAAATAAACTTAATCTGATCATCATAATGTCTTATACATTTATGGGATTCTGGATAAGTTCCAATTTTTTTAGCTGTTGCAGCTTTTCTTTGCTCCCTTGTATTTTTGGGCTCAAAAACTGATGGGATACCATGCATGTATCCTCCACCACTAAATCTTACTGCATATCTCGCATCACCAACAACACCTCCTCCAGAACCTGTATATGACATTACTGGTTTTGAGTAGGGGATTAAAAATGTTCCGTATGGTGTAGCAAATGAATTTCCAGCATCTTTTCCAGTTGTTACAAATGAAGAAGTTACAACATTCCAACTATTTCCATTTTTTTCGATAATCATTTCATTTTGACTGGCTCTGTCAACATAGATAAATCTTGTTATTTCACTTGTAATTCCTGCATCTTTTAAAAATCTTCTTGTAGAAGGTTTTAAGTAATAAGTTCCGTTGTCATAAGCGTCTATTTTAACTTTTACATATTTATCATTTTCTTCTTCCACAACCATAATAGTTCTATCTGGAATATTTATATAGTCTTTAAAACTTTTATCTGTATATCCAAATTCACTTTGATTAGCACGGTTTCCAAATTTATCCCGTTTTCCAGATTCGCCACCACCAAGTGGAACATAATCATCTAAAACGTATATTTTTTTATTTGCACTGACTGCCTCTTTTATAAATTTATTTGTTTTATCGACTTTTCTCATCATGTCATTCCAGTCAAATTCTCTTTTTTCAACAGCAGATTTTGGAATATATCCAAGCTGATTGTCAAAAAATACTTCATACCACTCGTCCGATTTTCCAGTATTAGTTTTAACAATACCAGTTGTTCTGTATTTATGAGAATAAGCTGCTGACTTTATGGCTTTGGCATTAGAATTTGGTTCTTTCCTTATGCTTGTTGGCGTTTTCACAAAAACAAATTCATCCATTTCCTTTGGAGAATGCTTATCATACTGAAAACTAAATGTCAAGTTTTTTGGCCTTTGAGCATTAAATTCCTTAACATATGAATATTGCCCTCTTGGTAAATTTTTATTTTTAGGAACTTCCACTGTTTCTTTTGGTTCTTTTTCCCTTAATTCGTTTTCTTTTTTTTCTTTTTCAATTATAGAACTTTGAGCCTTTTCCATATTAGACTGTTTTGAAATTTCTGTAGGTTTGTTTTCTATGGTTTGGCTGTTTTTCGGATTTCCTTTAGAATCATTTGTATTTTTTTTTTGTGAAACAGGCTTTTTGTCTGTTTCATTAGTTTTAATTTCTTTTATTGGTTGTGTTACTTCCTGTTTCTTTTCTGGTTTTGGAGTCTGCGTTTTTTGTTTTTGTGCAGATGGAATTCCACCTTTTTTGGGATATTCCGCTATAAATCCTTTTATAAAAGTATCAAATTTTGCTTCAAATTCAGTTTTAGTTATTATTTTTTCTACACTTTTACCTTTTGCAAATTTAGCTTTTTCATTAAATACATAAGGAGTAAATTTCAAATGTACATTATTTCCTTCTACTGCATAATCCACATCTATTTTATCTTTAATCCCATCTCCATCTAAATCAGGCTCCAATGAAATTTGTTTCCATTCTAATTTTTTTACTTCCTTTGGTGCTGAAAAAGTATTTATCGACATTGCAGAAAATATTACTAATGCCATAACTAAAAATTTTATTTTTTGTAAATTTCTTTTTTTTACCATAAGTTTCTCTCCTTATTGTTTATTTTAAGGTTATCTTACAAAACCACCGCTATTACAGGCTCTTCGGGTATTGTGTTATCTCTATCCCTGATTTTACTGTCTGCATTTATCCATTTGACAATAAATTCAATCTGATCATCAAAGTGTCTTACACATTTGTGAGAATCTTTGTATGTTCCTATTTTATGGGCTGTTCCTGTGTTTAATGTAGAGCCTCTAAAATTAAGTCCTACAGGAATTCCGTGCATATAACCTCCACCACTAAATCTTACAGCATATCTGGCACTTCCACCGATAGTCAAGTCAGATCTTCCAGGAAGAGTTTTATCCCCTTCTCTTGCGTGTCTTGTAAATGTCATATATGGCCTTGTGAAAGCTATTAGGAATGCTCCATGTGGCGTTTCATATGAACCCCATCCGTCTTTTCCTGTTGTTACATACGAATATGTTACAACTTCATATTTTTCAGTTTCAGGAATTCTTTGGAAAAGCACTTCCGTTTGACTGTTTGGATCAATTGCAATAAATTTATTTACTTCACCTTTTATATTTTCCACCTTCTTATAGGCACCTTCTTGTTTTTCAATAAAATAAGGCCCTCCATAAAATGGTGTTTCAATTTTTAGCATATTATTTTCTTCACCAATTATTTTAAAAATTGTCTGATCAGGGATATTGATTTTTTCCCCTTCCTTTTTAGAACTTGTATAACCTACGATACTTTGATTATTTTTATTTCCAAATCTATCCTTTTCACTAGGTTTATCACGTGATAAAGGCCTATACTCTGTAACAATATACAATTCCTCATTAGCTTTAATTGCTGTATCAATAAATTTATTTACAATTTCAATTTTTCTAATCATTTTATCCCAATGGAACCCTCTTTGTGAAACATTGTCTTCGCTTCCAGCTATAAATCCTCTGACAGTCGTTGGATTCTCTGCAACAACCTTGCCGTTTTTATCTTTATTAGTTTTTTTGCTTACATTAGTGCTGATTCTTTTTGTAAATTCTGTAAAATACCATTTTGTCTGATTATTTGCAGCATCTGATACCATATCAAATAATATTTCAGGTTTTTCACTAAAGCTCAGATGTGCCACAGCATTTCCATTTGGTGCTTCCAGTAAACTTGATCCTTTTTTTATAAATAAAAAATTATTTGTATTTTCCGGTGCATGATTATTAAATTTTACCTTATCAAAAACTATATCATTATTCCTGTTATCTCCATAAATTTTAATATATCTAGTTTCATCAGGTTGAATATTTTTAGAATACTCAGGGTAATATTCCTTAACCTTATCAAACATTTTCTGCATTGCCTGAAGTTCCATAACATTAAATTTTTTATCAAAAGCTATTTGATAAGTTAATATTTCTTTCCCACCTTGATTTGTGTAAATTGAAACAACCGCCCCAATCAAGTTATCCACCACATTATAAGTTACGACAACTTTCTCATTGATTCCGTCACTATTAAAGTCATAATCAAATACATCCTTTTCCTGCCCTTTTACTGTAATATTTTCAGAATATTCCTTCGGCAAATTCAGTGGCTCTGCACTTGCATTAAATCCTACAACTGTATTAATCAATGCCAATACTCCGATTTCCATTTTCTTCCATTTTTTTATTTTTTCTTTTCCAGCTTCAATAATACTATCCAATTTTTTTGTCACAAATTCCCCTCCTACATCTATTCTTTCTACAACATTTCCACTCATCAATCAAAAAGTTGCTCACTTTTTTCATTTTAATATCTCTCCATCCTTTTTTGCAAAATTTTTTATTCAAGTAGAAAATTTTATTTTTCCTGTATATTATACCACAATACCCCTAAAAAAGTAAAACATAAAATCAAATTCTATTTACAAAATTGTGGAAATTCCACCTTCAATACTTCATAAAGTCTTTCCAGCATTTTCTCCAAATATTTCATAGGCACAGCCAGATTTACCCTCTCAAATCCATCTCCAGCTTTCCCAAACGTATATCCCTCGCTAAAGAATATTTTTGCTTTTTTATTCATAAACTCTGCAAGTTCTGTATTTTTAAGTCCTAATGCCTGAAAATCCAGCCATTGTAAATAAGTTCCCTCAATTAACGGGGCTTTTAAATTGATGAACTTTTCTTCAAAAAATTTATTCACCAATTTCTGATTTTTATCAACTAATAGCAAAAATTCATCCAGCCATTCTTCTGCTTCTGTATAAGCCAGTTCACATGCCTTATATGATAATGTTGTAAAAACATGCATCGACATTTTTTCCATCTCAGTTTTAAATTTTTTACGCAATTTCTCATTTTTGATAATTATATTTGAGATTCCTGCTCCAGCTAGATTGAAACTCTTTGTAGGGGCAGTACATGTTATTGTAATCTCAGCAAATTTTTCTGATAAAGTCTGAAAAACCGTATGTTTATGCCCAGCCATCACAATATCAAAATGAATCTCATCAGAAATCACAGTCAAATCATTCTCAACCGCAATTTTCCCAATCTTTTCCAAATCTTCCCTGCTCCACACAATCCCAAGCGGATTATGAGGACTGCACAAAAGCAATATTTTATTATTTTTATCTTTTGCAAACTCTTCAAATTTTTCAAAATCAACAGAATACTTGATTTCCCCATTCTCATTTTTACTCTCAACTAAACCACAATCCACAAATTTTCTCTTATTTGAAGTAATCGCACTATAAAACGGATAATAAACAGGTGTAAACGTAATCACACCTTCATTCTCTTTCGCAAAAGCCTTAATCGCAACATATATAGCCGAAACCACGCCAGGAGTACATAAAATCCAGTCTTTTTCCACTTTAAAACCGTGTCTTCTCTCCATCCAGCCTATAACAGCCTCATAATATTTCGAATAAGTCCCCGAATACCCCAAAACCGCTTTATCAATATATTTTTTTATTCCTTCCGTTATCTCAGGAGCAATCTTTAACTCCATATCCGCCACAGAAAACGGAACAATGTCGTCTTCCAGCTCTGAAAGTACTTCATACATCTGTTCCCATTTATACGAACCTTGCCCTTTTCTGCTTAGAATTGTTTCAAAATCATATTTTTTTGACATTTTTTCACTTCTTCCTTTTTCAACAAATTTATACTAAATTTTCAGTTTTTCCTGTAACTTTTCAATTTTATAATATTCATTTAGAAATATTGGTATTGATGGATAAAATTTTACTTTATTTTTACTTTTTAGTAATTCATTTTGAAATTTCAATATTTTATTTTTTTCTACATCTTTAAATTTCATTTCTAATATGTTTTCTGAATTATTAATATAAAATTTTATAATTTCCTTATATTGTGATTTAAGAGCCGTCATTCCCATGTTTCCAGTTTCATTTTTTATTTTCTTTTTAAAAACCTTAAAATCCTCCAACTTTTCTTCAAAGTTATTTTTTTCATAAATATAATTGCAACCAATAGGCTTATGATACGCTTCTATCATTGGAAAACTTAAATATAATTTACCATTCTCGGTTTCATTTTCAAAAAAACTGTTTATTTCCGATATTTCATTTATTCTTTCATATATTTTTTCAATATTTTTATATTCTTCATTTAATTTTGAATGTAAATCATAATCAAAAAATAAATATACATAAGATATTTCACTTGCTTTAAATTCTTTACTGATTTTATCTGAATATTTGTATTTTATATATCTGATAACATCCATATTTTCATCATACTTTTCTTTAATATCTTTATAAAAAGCATAAATTGTTCCAATTTTTGCCCAAATAACTTCCCCTTTTATTTGAAATTCATTTATTATATGCTCTATAAGTTTTTTATCAGGATCTTTCCCTTCCGTAAGCATCAAAATTTTACTCATATTCAAATACCTCTGTACGATACATTTTTTCTATATTGTGGTATTCCTCTATTTTTTTATCAGTAATTTCTGAAAATTGTTTAATTTTACCTTTATCATTTAAAACAAAATAACAGTCTGGACGTAAAATTTCATTATCTATCAAACTTGTCGAATGTGAAGATAATGCTACTTGTTCTATATTGTCATTTGAAAATAATCTTTCAAGTATGAATTTTGATAATGAATAATGAAAATAGGCATCAAACTCATCTATAAATAAAAAACTTACGTTTTTTATGGAAATTTCCATCCAAAAAAATAACAATGCCAAAATTTTAGTTCCACTTGAAGCAATTTTATAAAAATCCACTTGTTTTCCTGACTTAAACTCTATCAGTATTCTATCCTCATTTTGTACTAATTTTTGCTTTATTCCAGCTTCTTCTAAAAATTTCTCAAATTCTTTAACTTTATTTAAATCTATTATCCCTTTTAATATTTTCTCACTTCCATTACTATAACCCATATAAGTATTTCCTTCCTGCAAGGAACGAATCCATAACATATTGTCAATGAAATCAAAAAATTTATATAATGCCTTTTCTTTTATAAGCAAGATATTTCCTTTAATATACTTTACTAATGATATTTTTTCAAATTCATTAACAGATAAATCCCTATTAAAATTTTCAAAATTTTTAACATATTCTTCTATCTCAATTTTTACTATTTTTTTATTTTTGTTATACTCAATGCACAATTTATCGTTTATATAAAGTTTTTCTTCTACTATTGTTTCACTATCAATTTTTTTATATTCATACTTTACCTTCTCACTATCAAATTGAAAAATGTAGCGAAAAAAAGCATTATCTTTATTGCTTAAATTATAATTTAAATAATTTTTGTATTCATTAAGTCTTTTCTCTTTATCTGTTAAATGGTTAATAATATCAAAAATTGCAAGCCCGACATTTGATTTACCACTTCCATTTTTTCCCAATATCAACATTTTAGAAATTATATTATTTTCTATTATGTTTTCTTTAAAATTATAATTTCCAATATTTCCAAAATCCAATGTAATATTTTCAAAATTCTTAAAATTTTGAACTGTGAATGTTTTTAACATCTTCCCTCCTTACATCTCTTTTTAAAATTTTTTCCTCTACTCATGCTCCTTACAACTCATCTCCTCAACCACAAGTTTAAACACACAAACCGCCTTCAACATTCTTTCATCAAATTCCCAGTTAGATTTTCCTGTATTTTTCTTCATGAGTTCCAGCAACGCCTTCATTTTTTCCTGCGAATCTTCAATAATCTCAACTTTCCCATTTCCGATTACACTTTGAAATCTGGCGGTATAATTGCAGGCTTTATCGCCTTTTGTGTAAATTTCGTGATTTGTGTCAAGTTCAAAGCCTGCATGACTGTTTTTTCTTATTATATCGAGTTTTCGTCCTGTTCTCGCACCGTGAAAGTAAAATGTATAGTTTCCATTTTCTTCGGTGAAGCCAAAATTTAATGGAACAATATATACCTTTCCGTTATCGTTTAAGCCAAGACGGCAACAGTCACAGGCTTTTACGATTTCCTTTATTTTTTCGTTGTCTGTAATTTCTCTGTCCCGTCTTCGCATTTTTACTTTTGTATTTTCCATTTTTATGTTTTTCCATTCTATTATATCTGTATATTAAATTAAAATAATCCTGAAATTACCCCATTCTCATCAATATCAATCAACTCCGCTGCGGGCTTTCTCGGTAATCCCGGCATATCAATAATTTCTCCAGCCATTGCTACCAAGAATCCTGCTCCAGCTGATAGTCTTACTTCGTTGATTGTAATTGTGAAGCCTGTTGGTCGTCCTAGCAGATTTGAGTTGTCTGACAATGATTTTTGTGTTTTTGAGATACATATTGGCAATTTGTCGTAGCCGTTTTCCACGTATTTTTTGATATTGTTAAGTGCTTTTGGTGCAAAGTTCACTCCATCTGCTCCGTAAATTTCTTTTGCAATTTTTTCAATTTTTTCCTGAATTGACAAGTTCAAATCATAGAGCGGAGTGTATTTTTTATCTGATTTTTCATTCTTTTCAATGGCGTTCATAACTTTTTCCACAAGTTCTTTTCCACCTTCTCCACCTTTTTCCCAAATTTCGCAGTTGGCAACTTCCACGTCCATTTTTGCACAGAAGTCTTTTATCACTTGAATTTCAGCGTCAGTATCAGTTATAAATTTGTTGATTGCCACAACAACTGGTAAATTGTACTTTTGCATGCTTTCAATATGTTTTTCAAGGTTTATAAGCCCTTTTGTCAATGTTTCAATATTTTCCGACTTCAAGTCCTTGTCTCCGCCGTGATGCTTTAACGCACGAACTGTCGCAACAATTACAATAACGTTTGGCTCCAAGTTTCCAAGCCTAGCCTTTATATCCAAAAATTTCTCAGCCCCTAAATCAGCTGCAAATCCAGCTTCCGTAACTACATAATCAGACAATTTCAATGCCATTTTTGTAGCCAGCAGCGAATTACATCCATGTGCAATATTCGCAAAAGGCCCACCGTGAATAAATACAGGAGTGTTTTCTAAAGTCTGTACCAAATTAGGCTTTATCGCATCTTTTAACAATGCTGCTACTGCCCCTTGAATATTAAGCTGCTTAACTTTAAGCATTTCCCCTTTTCTGTTGTATGCGAAAACTATTTCGCCAATTCTTTCCTTCAAGTCAGTAATAGAGTCAGCAAGACAGAAAATCGCCATAATTTCCGAAGCAACCGTTATCTGAAACGAATTTTCACGAGGCACGCCATTCACTTTTGGTCCAAGCCCAACGACAATGCTTCTCAAATTTCTGTCGTTCATATCAAGCACACGTTTAAAAGTAATATTATTCACATCAATATCAAGTTCATTTCCAAAATGTATATGATTGTCAATGCACGCAGAAATCAAGTTATGCGCAGCCGAAATTGCGTGAATATCCCCCGTAAAATGTAAATTTATCTCCTCCATAGGAACCACTTGCGACATTCCACCGCCAGCAGCTCCACCTTTCATCCCAAACACAGGCCCTAAAGACGGCTCTCTAAGTGCCGCAATCGACTTATATCCAAACTTGTTCAACGCCTGAGTCAATCCAACAGTAACAGTAGACTTCCCTTCCCCCGGAGGCGTAGGAGTAACAGCCGTCATCAAAATCAATTTCCCATCTTTTTTCCCTGCATTTCTTTTTAGCACTTCCAAACTAACTTTAGCCTTATATTTCCCATAAGGCTCAAAATCATCCTCCATAAGCCCAATACTTTCTGCAATCTCACTGATTTTTTTCAATTTCGCATTTTGAGCGATTTCAATATCTGTCATCCTAACATCCTCCTGTATTTTTTATTATTTATATAAAAATCGAAAAAGTCATGTTAATTAAAAGACTTTTCCGATATTCATTTATAATTTGTTCATTTTTTATAACTTTTTCTTTAGAAATTCATATTAGTTACTAATTTCTACAAGTGAGGTTATTTTCCTAAATTAACCTACAATTCTAATTAACATCAGCTTCTCATAAATACATCATATTATATCTTTTTATAATTGTCAATATTTTTAACAGTAATTTGTCTTTTGTATTTTTAAAAAAAACTGTTTTTACAAGGATAATATGAAACTTAATCTTCATTTTTGGAAGAATGCAAGGTAACGGAGAATTAAATTATATTAAAGATGGCAGGTAAAATATAGATAAACTTCTATAACAATTAATTTGGTAGTCTTGTAAATCTAATTTTTAAGTATCCATCTTAAAAATTTTTATAATTTTATTTATAAATATACGATTAATAAATGGTTTTTTAACGTAAGGGCATCAGATGCCATGCCCTTTTTCGCAATAAGAGTTATTTTTACATAAATTCAGTTTTAATTTTACAAAATTTATGGCAAAAGAAATACATTCGTATTTAGTTATTTTTCCTTTAACTAAATTTTGCTTATTTAATATTTTCCAAATACAAAAACCTAGAATTTAAATATAATAATCTCTATAATCTAATATTTTCAAATAATTAAAATATAATTTTCATTTTTCAAACAGATTCTAGTATAAATAAATCGTCGGAGCATTTTTCTTTGCTGTCAAAACTGTCTGAGCATAGCAAGTTTTTGGCAGTGCAGAAAAATGTCGTAGACTAGCCATAGGTTATTGCGTAGCAATCTTGCCATAATTTTAATTATTAGGACAAACCTTTACTGCAAGATAAGGATTTGCGACAATGAACAATCCTATTATAAAAATTTATTACTATTTTTAAATGGTGTTTAGTATAATATATTTTATACTTAAAAAATATAGATTAAAATGTTGTCAATATTGAAAACGCAATTGATTTTGTATTATTTTCTAAAATAATGTCTGCTGATTTGTTGCTGACAGATCCTTCAAACATCCATATTCTTTCATCAGTTCCACAATCGTTTTATTCAATTTTGTACGTTTTACTAAATCTTCGATTGATAAAAAGTCAACTTTTCGTTCAGAAACAATATTTTCAGCAACAGCTTCCCCTAGTCCATCCATTGCGATTAATGGCATTCTGATTTTGCCGTCCTGTATTGTGAAAAGTTTTGCTTCTGATTTATAGATGTCAATTTGTTCCAGTTCGATTTTACGGTAGTGCATTTCAATCAAAATTTCGTATAGAAATAATTCCTGCTTTTCTTTAGCATTTAAGTTTCCTTTTCTGTCCATTTCTATTTTTGCACGTTTCAATTCTTCTACTGGTCTGAACATTGTTGTCATTTTAAAATCTCCAACTTTTCTATTTAGGAAAGCTGTGTAAAATTCTATTGGATAATGCACTTTAAAATAAGCGATTCTTACTGCCATCATTACATAAGCCACCGCATGCCCTTTTGGGAACATATATTTTATTTTTTCGCATGAATCAATGTACCACTGCTCTACACCGTGTTCCTTCATCGTTTTAGAATATTCATGCCACTTTTCACGATTTTTAGTAGGCTGTCCTTTTCTTACAAATTCCATTATGGAAAAGGCTAATGATTTATCCAGTCCATCGTCAATCAGCTTATTCATAATGTCATCCCGCACTGTGATAATCTGACTCAAGGTTGCAATTCCACTTCTTACGTAGTCCTGTGCATTATTCAGCCAAACATCTGTTCCGTGTGAAAGTCCAGAAATTCTGACTAATTCCGCAAAAGTTTTTGGACGTGTGTCAACTAGCATCTGTTTTACGAAAGATGTACCAAATTCGGGTATTCCTGATGTACCTGTCGGAGAGCCGATTTCATCTGGAGTTACACCAAGTGCCTCTGTACCGCTGAATAAACTCATTACTTCCTTATCATCAAGCGGAATCGTATAAATATCAACACCTGTCAAATCCTGTAAAATTCTAAGCGTTGTCGGATCATCGTGTCCCAGTATATCTAGTTTTACAAGCTGTTCGTCCATTACGTGATAATCAAAATGGGTTGTCTTGGAAGCTGATTTCATATCGTTTGCTGGACGCTGGATTGGGCAAAAATCATAAATTGACTTATCCTTTGGAACGACTATCATTCCGCCAGGATGCTGTCCAGTAGTTTTTCTCGCACCTTCACAGCCTTTTGCAATTCTCATAACTTCCGCTTTTCTTTCTTTTATTTCAGGCGTTCCTTCCACTTCTTCAAGATACTTTTTCACATATCCAAAAGCATTCTTTTCAGCAAGCGTAGAAATCGTTCCAGCACGAAAGACGTTGTCGCTTCCAAACAGCTCTTCTGTATATTTATGAATTTCTCCTTGATATTCCCCAGAAAAGTTCAAGTCAATATCTGGCACCTTATCTCCATTAAATCCCATAAATACTTCAAATGGGATGGCGTGTCCATCTTTTATATATTTTGTACCACATTCTGGACAAGTTTTGTCAGGATAGTCAACTCCACTTCCTTCCTCGTTCATAAATTCCGTATGCTTACATTTAGGACATCTGTAGTGTGGATAAAGTCCGTTCACTTCGGTAATTCCCATAAGATAGGCAACTATTGAAGATCCAACCGAACCACGTGAACCTACAAGATAACCTGCATCCACCGATTTATGCACAAGTTTCTGTGCAATCAGATAAAGCACTGCAAATCCATTTTGAATAATCGAATTAAGCTCCTTTTCCACTCTTTCCTTCAGGCTCTCATCAATGTTTTCCCCATAAAGTTCCTCAAGTTTCTTATAAGTCATTTCCCTTACTTCATCTTCTGCTCCGTCAATTTTCGGCGGATAGAATCCAGTTGGGATTGGATGCACCTGTTCTATCATATCACTAATTTTATGCGTATTTTCCACAACAACTTCCTGAGCCGCTTCTTCTCCCAGATAATTAAATGCCTCCAACATTTCTTCGGTAGTTTTAAAATACAATTTTCTGTCAAAAAACTCATATCCTCTAACTCCCTCCGAAGTTTCAGTTTTCCACATCGTTCCGCTTCCCAAAAGAAGAACATTCCTGTTAATTGCTTCACGCTCTTCAAGATAATGTGCATCCCCTGTGGCAACTACAATTTTATTCTGACTTTTTCCAAGTTCGTAAAAATACTTGTTCATTTCCTTTATTATATCGTAACTTTCAATTTCCTTGCTCGTTCTTTCCACCATGTCAGCATAGTTTGTATGTGGATGAATCTCAATATAATCATAAAATCTCGCTTTTTCCTCAATATCATCTTTTTCCGCCCCACGTAAATAAAGATTTACAAGTTCTCCCTTATTTCTTTCAGAAGCCGAAGCAGAACTTGCAATTAACAGATTTTCCCTCATGCTGTTTAACAGAGTTTTCGGTATTCTAGGTCTTCTCATTCCAAAAAATTCTATGTTGGAACGTGATACAAGCTCGTACAAGTCCCGAAGTCCCGCCTGATTTTTTACCAGAATCATAGTGTTCAATGTTTCAGAATTTTGAATATTTGGCTGTAAATCCGTATTAATCTCAATCAATTTCAAAATCCCTTTACTTAAAATCATATTTAAAAATTTCTGAAAAACTTCCGCAGTAGCCTTCGCATCATCAACAGCCCTATGGTGAGTTTCAAGCGTAATCCCAAAATATTTTACCAAATTAGCAAGTCCATATCCTCTCGAATCAGGAAGCAATGTTCTAGCCAAAGGCAACGTATCAATTACGCTCGGAGAATACTCAAGCCCTTGCTCAATAGTTTTTTGCTTGATAAATCCCACGTCAAATTTCGCATTGTGGGCAACTACCGTTGTATCGGTACAAAATTCTAGAAATCTTGGAAGTACAGTTTCTATTTTTTCAGCATTTGCAACCATTTCATCAGTAATCGTTGTAAGTTCTGTTATTTTTGGAGGAATTGGAATTTCAGGATTTACAAATTCAGAAAATTCTCCAATAATTTCCCTTCCACGCATTTTCACAGCCCCAATTTCAATTATCTTGTCATTAAACGGATCAAATCCTGTCGTTTCAATATCGAATACAACATAAATTTCATCTTCAATCATCTTATCCTTAGGATTGGTAATCAAGTCCTGTTCGTCATCAACTACATACGCCTCCATCCCAAAAATAACTTTAAAATCCTCATTTGCCTCCTTAAACGCAAACGGAAATGAATGCACTACTCCATAATCTGTCACAGCAATCCCACTATGTCCAAATTCTTTAGCCCTTTTCGCATAATCCTTGATTGACATAACTCCGCTCATTTCACTCATATTCGTATGTGCATGAAGTTCTATTCTTTTTTTCGGAGCGTTGTCCTCTTTTTTCACATCTTTAGATTCAATAACTTCCACTCTTTGAGTTCTGACATATTTTTCCCCACTATACATATCCGCCTCAAAACTTCCAGTAACCTTTACCCATTCCCCAAGTTTTACCTTAATATCCTCATCCGTGTTAAAAAATATTCTACAGCTAACAGAATCTGTATAATCTGTAATCATAAAATCACACATTAACTTCCCATTTTTAGTTTCCTTCATATCCACATTAAAAATTTTTCCTTCTAGTGCCACATCATCGCCATTGTTCAAAATATCAAGTGTAGAAAACGACATAGCATCTAAATCAGGAATTTTTTTCCATTTGTAATTACCTTTATTGTTGCCTCCATTAGCATTCCCGCCATTTGAATAACCGTTTCCATTATTTCCATTATTAAAATTTCCATTTCCTCCATATTTGCTGCCATTACCATTACTTACACTAGCATTTTCATACTTTGGAAGTTCACTTGCCTTTACCGAATTTAATTCATTTTGAGCCTTAATCTTAGCCTTCACTTCCTCAAAATCTCCATTTACAAACTCAATTTTTATCGAATTGTCCATACATTCATAAATTTTTCTTGTAAGTTCTTCCTTTGCCTCAGTTCTTCTTGCCTCTTCTATCAAATGGTGCGATGGTAATTTTATAAACACCGTACTTTCCAAACTTTCCACTTCATAACTTGCAAAAATATACTGATATCTCTTGCTCTCATGCTTATAATTCTCAATCGCAAATTTTACAAACCCAACAACATCCTTCTGTATCAACTCAGGATTAACATCCATCTTAATCTTCAATTTCAACCCATTCTCAAAACTCTTATAAAGCAGTTGCCTCAAGTCCTGTATCTCACTATGTGCAACCAGACTATTCACTTTTATAAATATCTCCATCTCCCTTTTCCTAGAAAACAGATTAACATACTCAATCTCAAAATTCTTAATTCCATATTTTCTAAAAAAATCTTCTGATGGCTTAACCTTCAAATACTTCGTACTCATTTTTCTATCTATACCCCCTATTTCTTTTTCTATTTTTTATCAAATAGCTTTAAATCAACTTCTATTCTCAAATCTTTTCACTAAGTTATTTTCTTGATTTTTTTTTAATTATTTTAGTTAATAAAAATTTTCTATTAATTTATATTTTACGTAAAGGGGATCAATCGCCATCCCCTTTACAATCCCGGCTTGTCTAAGCATTTTTTGAAAACAAAATCGAAACTCGCTACGTAAAACTTCGCTCAAACAGTCGATTTTATTTCCAAAAAATCACGACACTTTTTAGTTTAATCATAACAGGTAATTTTATTAAAAAGGTTTAGATTATAACAAAATAAACTTTTTTAATTTTAATAAACCGACAGAGCTTTTATTTGTTCAACTACGACTGTTTGACGACTAAAAGGAGGAGTTTCGGAGTTGGGCAAATAAAAGTCGTAGTCTAGCCATAGGTATTGCGTAGCAATCTTGCCGCAATTTTAATTATCAGGATAAACCTTTACTGCAAGATAAGGATTTGCGGCAATGAGCAATCCTGCGAAAATATAAAGAGAAAAAACATAAGTAAAAATAGTAAAAACTGTTATTAACAAAAAAATATAAAAAAATTTAGAAATCAACTTAATTGCTGATTACAAAGAATAAATTTAATTTAAATAAATCAACTTTATTATATAATTTTTACAATATTTTAGCAATACAATTTCCAAAAATAAAAACTGACTCATCTTCCTTAAAACAAGCCAGTTCTTATATTCAATTTATTTTTTATACAAAATTATTTTACTGAAGCCTCGTAAATTCCTTCGATTGTTGCTTCTAAAGTTTTGTTAAATTCTTCATCACTTTGCTGTGCTGACAATCCTTCAGTTAATGCTCTTGAGAAACTTGCGATTATTCCTTTATTTTTTGAAAGAATTTCATTTGCTTTTTCTCTTGGGTAACCTCCTGATAATGCTACTACTCTTACAACTCTTGGATGTTTTGTCAAATCTTCATAAAAGTTTTCAACTGTTGGCAATGTTACTTTTAACATAACATTTGAAGTTTCAGGCAATTTATCAAGATGCTTTTTAATTTCATTTTTTAATATTGTTTCACATTCTGCTTTATCAACATTGTGAATATCCACTTCTGGTTCAATTATTGGAATAAGCCCTGCTGCAATAATTTTGTTTGCAATTTCAAACTGCTGATCTACAACTTTTGCAATTCCAGCTGGAGATGCCTTTTTTATAACAGAACGCATTTTTGTTCCAAAAATATGTCTTTCATTTGCTCTTTTCAAAAGGTCATCCAATTCTGGCATCGGTTTCATTGTTTGAACCCCATCTTCTAATTCTTCAAGTCCTTTGTCAACTTTCAAGAATGGCAAAACTTTCTTTTCTTCCCACAAGAAATCTGCTGTATATTTTCCATCAATTTTTCTATCCATAGTTTGCTCAAATAAAATAGCACCCAAAATTTTTGTATCGTTAAATGCTGGACTTTTTATAATTCTAGTTCTCATTTTATGAATCAAGTCAAACATCTCTGCATCATTTGAATACTCACTTTCGTCAATTCCATACAATTTCAATGCTTTCGGAGTGCTTCCTCCACTTTGATCCAATGCTGCAATAAATCCTTTTCCATTTCTCATTTTTTCCAATCTTTCTTTCATCGTAAATCCCTCCTAAATTAAAATAATTTGATTTACAAACTTTTTATCTCTATCTTTATCATAGCACTTTTTCTAAAAAAGTCAATTAAAATTTATAAATAAAAATTAGCAATATACAAACGAACTTTAATTCAAGCCAAGAAATTGCTTTTTAAATATATTTCTCAAAATTTCCTTTAATTTCCCCATTGATTAGACTTTTTTTTTATGATATAATTTTTCATATAATTAATTTAGGAGGAAAAAATGGGAAGACATGGTACAATAGCTGGGCGTAAGGAAGCACAGGATAAAAAAAGAGCCGCATCATTCACAAAACTTGTCAGACTTATAACAGTGGCAGCAAGAGGCGGAGAAAATCCTGAATTTAACGTTGCCCTAAAACATGCAATCGAAAAAGCAAAGGCAATTAATATGCCTAATGACAACATTAACAGAGCAATCAAGAAAGGAGCTGGAACTGACGGTTCAACAGCCTTTGAAACATTAAATTATGAAGGTTATGGCCCTGCGGGAGTTGCAATCATTGTAGAAGCTCTTACAGATAACAAAAACAGAACTGCTTCATCTGTAAAAATGGCTTTTGATAGAAATGGCGGAAACCTTGGAGTTTCTGGATCAGTTTCATATATGTTCGGAAGAAAAGGCGAAATCATTATTGAAAAAACTGATGATATTGATGAAGAAGCACTAATGGAAGTGGCACTTGAAGCTGGAATGGAAGATATGGAAACTCTAGAAGATAGTTATTATATCACAACTGAAACAGCGAACTTTGACGCAGTAGCAGATGCTTTAAGAAACGCAGGATACACTTTGCTTGAAGCAGATATTCAATATTTGCCATCTATCGAAGTTGACACTCTTGGTGAAGAAGACTTGCAAAAATTAAGAAAATTAATTGACACTCTGGAAAATGACGATGATGTCCAAAAAGTTCATCACAACTACGCTGGAGAACTATAAAAAATATTTATAAATTTTAATTGCGGAATTAATTTCCGCATTTATTTTTATCATAAATTGGAATATTAAAAATGCAACATTTAAAAAAATTTAGTATAAAAAAAGGAGCTACATTTTATGAAAAAAACTGGAGAAGAAACAATCACTCCAATAAAAAATATGAAAATCATTCAGCGAAACGACTTTCAAAACTTCACGCTTGATTCTGTTTTACTTTCTGATTTTGTAAAAATTAACCGGAAAACTAAAAAAATTCTTGATATTGGCACTGGCAGCGGAATTATCGCATTACTTCTGGCACAACGCTCAAAAGCACAAATCACAGGTATAGAATTACAAGAAACAATGGCAGAAATTGCAAAAAGAAATATTGAAAATAACAACTTTGAAAATCAGATTCAGATAATAAATGAGGATGTTAAAAATTACAAAAATATTTTTTCTCGTGATGAATTTGATACAATCATTACAAACCCTCCGTATTTTGAATTTACTGGCGACATTTCCCAGACAAACGATTTAGAGCAGCTAGCAAATGCAAGGCATAATATCAATTTGACACTTGAAGAAATAATAAAAATTTCTTCTTACTTATTAAAAAATATGGGTAGTTTCTCAATCGTATTCCGAAGTAAACGCCTAGCAGAAGTTCTATCACTTTTACAAAAATACAATTTAGAACCAAAACGAATGAAAAACTGCTATACAAAATGGAATGAAAATTCAAAAATTTGCCTTTTAGAAGCAATAAAAGACGCAAAGAAAGGATTTTCTATTGAAATGCCAATTTTTGTTTATGATGAAAATGGAAGAAGAAGTGAATATGTTGAGAATTTGTATAAATAAAAAACATCAAAATATATTTTTTTATTTTCTTTAATATTTAGATAAACAATTATTTTTTAGTTTTATAAAATGAATTATTATTAATGAATATTTTTCCAATAATTTATATATTTTTTCTTTTTTTTAAGCAAAGGGGAACAGTCGCCATCCCCTTTGCAAACCCGGCTTGTCTAAGCATTTTTTGAAAACAAAAATTAAACTCGCTTCGCTCAAACAGTAATTTTTATTTCCAAAAAATCACGACGTTGATAATTTAATTATAATAATTTCTTATACAATTCTTTTATATCTTCTAAATTTGTATCTCGTGGATTTCCACCTGTACAAACGTCATTTAATGCAGATTCAGCAATAAAGTCCAAATCCTTTATATCCATAATTCCTTTTAAGTTGTCTGGGATTCCAACATCGTTTGCCAGTTCCCTTACTTTATCAATCGCAGCTTTTCTATATTCTTCTGGCGACATTTTTCTTGTATGTTTTACACCAAATGCTTTTGCAATATCTCTAAATTTTTCTCCAGTAAATTCAGCATTGTATTCCATTACAGTTGGAAGAATTATCGCATTTGCAATTCCATGCGGAGTTCCATAAAATGCTCCCAATGGATGAGCCATAGAATGTACAATTCCAAGTCCCACATTTGAAAATCCCATTCCAGCTATATATGAAGCCAGTGCCATTTTTTCACGTCCTTCAGGTTCATTATTCACAGCACTTCTCAAATATTTTGCAATTAGTTCGATAGCTTTCAAATGGAACATATCCGTCATTTCCCAAGCCGCTTTTGTCGTAAAGCCTTCAATTGCATGAGTTAAAGCATCCAGTCCAGTCGCAGCAGTCAGTTCTTTTGGCATGCTCATCATCATCGCTGGATCAACAATTGCTATAATTGGTAAATCGTGGGGATCTACACAGACAAATTTTCTGTCTTTTTCAACATCTGTGATTACATAGTTAATTGTAACTTCTGCAGCAGTTCCCGCTGTTGTCGCAACAGCGATAATTGGTACGCATCTATTTTTAGTATCAGCAACACCCTCAAGGCTTCGTACATCTGCAAATTCAGGATTATTTATAATAATGGCAATCGCCTTTGCAGTATCCATTGGTGAACCTCCACCAATCGCAATAATATAGTCAGCACCTGAAGATTTGTATTTTTCAACACCATCTTTTACATTTTCAATAGTCGGATTCGGCTGAATATCAGAAAAAACTTCATATTCTAAATTTTCCTTATCCAGCAAATCTGTAATTTTTGACACTCCACCAAATTTTAAAAGCCCCTTATCTGTACATATAAACGCTTTTTTGAATTTATTTTTCTTCACTTCATCTCCAATATGGTTTATTGCTCCGAAACCATGATATGAAATTTCATTTAAAATAATTCTTTGTGCCATTTTTTCTACCTCTTTTCAAATTTATATTTTTTTAATAAACATTTCTACTTTAATTATACGACACTTTTTTCACTTTTCAAGTCTAAATGATGTATTTTATTTTAAATAATAGAAATTCTGGGTTGATACTAAACTCTATTTAAAAAATAGAAACAAAAAAAGTCCTCATAACTTTAAGGACTTTTAATGATTTTAAAATATTATATTCTATTAAATATCTAGTTTAACTCTTTCAATTTGAGCACCAACTGTATTTAATTTTAGTTCCAATTTATCATATCCTCTGTCTATATGGTAAACTCTGTTTACAATTGTTTCACCATCTGCTGCAAGTGCTGCTAAAACCAGTGCCGCTCCCGCTCTCAAGTCTGAAGACATCACTTCTGCACCTGTTAACGGAAGCCCTCCATTTATAAAGGCTACTCCATGTCTTATGGTAATATCTGCTCCCATTCTGTTAAATTCAGGCACGTGCATGAATCTATTTTCAAATACAGTTTCTTCCATTGAGCTTCCACCATTTACAAGGGTTTGAAGCAGCATCATTTGAGGCTGCATATCTGTTGGGAATCCAGGATGTGGCAATGTTTTTATTTTTGATGGTTTCAAGTCTTTTGCTTTTCCTATTACAGTCAAAATATCTCCATTTTGCTCAAATTTTACTCCCATAGCTTCCAATTCTGATTTGAAAACTCCCAAATCTTCAAGTCTTGCGTCCTGTATTTTTAAATCCCCTTCTGTTACTAATGAAGCAATTACATAAGTTCCTGCCTCAATTCTATCTGGCATAATTGAATATTCCACAGCGTGAAGTTCTTCAACTCCTTCAATTTCAATATTTGGTGTACCAAGTCCTGTAATTTTAGCTCCCATTTTATTCAAGAAGTTTCCTAAATCAACAATTTCAGGCTCTCTTGCCGCATTTGAAATAACAGTTTTTCCAGGTGTTTTTACCGCTGCCATCATAATATTCTGTGTAGCTCCAACACTTGGGAAACCTAAAGGAATTTCAGCACCTTTTAAATTATCTGATTTTGCGTGAATATATCCGTGAACCCTTGTAATCTCAGCACCTAACATTTCAAAACCTTTTAAATGTAAATCAACTGGACGTGAACCAATCGCACATCCTCCAGGCAACGAAACGACAGTTTCATCCAAATTCGCAATCATAGGCCCCATTACTAAAAATGATGCTCTCATTTGCTTTACAATTTCATAACTTGCTTCGTTTCTTTTAAATCCATTGTTTATTATTCTGTAAGTGTTATCATCTAGTTTTTCAGTTTGCATTCCCAAATCTTCAAGTAATCTCATTGTTACTCTTATATCACGTAAATTTGGAACATTTCTTAAAATATATTCTCCTTTGGCAACAAGTGTTGCGATAATTATTGGAAGGGCTGCATTTTTTGCTCCACTTACTTTAATTACACCGTTCAAAGGTGTCTTTCCTTTTATTCTAAATCCATCAACCACGTTTTTTTCCTCCTAATTTCTGACATATCGGACATCTTGATCCAAATAGTTTATCCATAAAAGTTAATTCTTTATAATTTTTTGCATATTCTGGCATTTCTTTATTTATAATATCCATATGAAAATCACAAATTGCACTTTCCATCGCCTCATAATATACATCCGGCAAATGTTTCAGATGGCACATCTCCAATTTTGATGTTACCACAATTTCATCTCCAGCTTCATGTGTAATTGCGTCCTTTGCCACCACTACAAGTGCTATTTGCCCTGAACAGACTAGATTATCTATCATTTTATATGGTATCTTCTTCTTTTTAGCTATTTCAATATATTTTTTTATATCATCAAAGTCTGCGTGACGTGAAATTACCATTTTTGCCACATCTTTATTTTCCAAAGCCTCTTCTATTTCATAATAAATCCCTTTTTCCTTTATCTCATCAAAAGTAAGAGCCTTTATAATTCGTTCTTTATATTCTCCAAGGAATAAACTTTTTTCAGCTTGTGCATTTACAGCTCTATCAGTTGCATCTTCCATACATTTCATAACGTCATCTGTTCCATAATTTCTATTAACGCTAATTTCCATTCTATTTCTCCAATTCTAAATATTCAAAATCTTTTTTTTAAATTCATTATATTTTGTCATTATACTACTTTTTTTTACATTTCTCAACTATTTTTTCTAACTTTTACATATTTTTAATAAAATAGTTTAAAAATGCTATTTCTAATGGTTTTTTTAGTGTTTTTTCAAAGAAATTTTTGTATAAGAAAAATTAAAAAATTAACATAGTCAATACAAAAACTACCTTAAATATAAGAAATATCTGAATAAATTTAGTTATTTTAGGTATTTCTTCTCTTCCTTCATCTTTTCTTACAGAAAAAAATAAAAGCGAAAAGAGGATTGCATATAAAACAGCACCTATAATAGAAATGTTAAATGTATACAAATAAATTACTTCCATTAAAAGAAAGGCATATATTTTAAAGGTTGTTCTTTTACTTGTAAAAAACATATTTATCAAATTATAGTTTGCATACATATATAATAAAATTAACATAATAATTCCTAAATATTCTGTTATTATATCCATTTTTTTTATTACTAGAAATACAAAATATGTTACTATTGTAATTAATAATACTCGTAATTTTTCATCCTTGTGTCGTTTTAATTCACGATTTTCCTTCATTTTGTCTAGTCATCTCCTAACTTTATGTTATCATAAATCATTTTCAGTTTGGACTTTTCCACATGTGTATAGATTTCAGTTGTTGTAATGTTGGCATGTCCTAATATTTCCTGAACGATACGCACGTCTGCACCATTTCCAAGTAAAATTGTCGCAAGTGAATGTCTAAAAATATGCGGATAAACATTTTTTTCAATTTTTGCATTTTTCGCAATCGTCTTCAAATCCTTCCAGAACTTTTCCCGTCGTGTATTTGGAAAAATCTTAAAACTTTCACTCGCATTTTTCAATTTTGGCCTGTAAATAGTCAAATAATTTTTTATTTCATTTTCAAGACTGTCATAAATCGGTATTATCCGGTATTTTGAACCTTTTCCAAGCACCTTTATAAATTCATAGTCCTGATTTTCCACATCCTTTACTTCCAGATTCAATGTTTCTGAAATTCTTGCTCCAGTTGCAATCAGAATTTTAATAATCAGCTTATTTTGCATTCCTTCAGGTGTATGTGGACAGTTATCCACGATTTGCTTCATTTCCTTTAATGTTAAAATTTCAGGAAGTCTCTGCTCACGTTTCAAAGTTTTTACCATTCCCGTCGGATCTTTTTCCACATCCTTATTCAAATAGCAGAATTTATAAAATGTCTTTAGTGCCGAAACTTTTCTCAAAACCGAATTTCTTCTCAATTTTTCATTCAATTTTTCTATATATTCAAAAATATCCCTTTCTTCAATTTCAAAAAAATTTTTTTGAACAAACAGAAAAAACTGTATCAAATCCCGATTATATCCAGTAACAGTGTTTTGGGAACTTCCCTTTTCAAATTCCAGAAAATCAAGAAATTCCCTGATCTGCATTTTATTTTCACGTGATATTTTTTTCTTTTTCCCTTTTATTTTTTCTTCTGAATTAGTTTCATTATTTTTTTCCTCAGTATTGGAAATGCTTTTGATTAAATCTAAATTTCCATTTTCCACATTTTCTATATCAATACTTTTTTGTCCCATAGCCCCATTATCTCCTTAGCGTGATTAACAGACGCTTCCGTAATGTTATCTCCTGAAATGATTCTTGCAATTTCCCTTACTCTTTCTTCTGTATTTAATTCCCGTACTTTTGTTTCTGTAAAGTTATTTTCAATTTCCTTTTTAATGAAAAACTGCTGCTGTGCCTTTCCAGCAATCTGTGGCGAATGCGTTACACAGATAATTTGCGTATTTCTTGAAAGCTCCCGTAATTTTTCAGCAACTCTTCTGACAGTTTCCCCAGAAATTCCAGTATCAATTTCATCAAAAATCAGGACAGAAATATTGTCAACCGTAGAAAATACCGTTTTAAGAGCCAGCATTATACGCGAAATTTCTCCGCCAGATGCTATTTTGGCAAGCGGCTTAAACGTTTCCCCAACATTTGTCGTGATTAGAAATTCCGCATTATTTATCCCATGAGCTGTAATTTCCTCCGTCTTTGTAATTTCCACTTTAAATTTTGCATTTTCCATATTTAAGTCGCTTAACTGAATGTCAATTGTATTCTGAAGGCTTTCTGAAATTTCCATACGAATCTCACTAAGTCTTTCGCTATCGACAAAATATTGGCTTACCAGATCTTTTTTCTGTGCTTTTAAGTCTTCCAGCTCCTCATTTTCAAATTCTACAAGTGATAAATCCTTTTCAATTTTATCCCGATATTCAAGAATCTCCGTAATTGTCGAACCATATTTCAATTTCAGTTTATTTATCGCATTAATTCTTTCTACAACTTTTTCCAACCTGTCATCATCCAACTCAACATCTCCAGCCAGATTGTCCACAGAATATGAAATATCTTCCACTTCATACAAAACTGACTCAATTTTATCATACAGTTCGCTATACGACTCAGACAAGTCTGAAAGCTGCTCCAGATTTCTTCTCGCTCTACCAAGTGCCGTTAAAATCGAAAATTCACCTTCTTTTAACAATTGTGAAGTTTCATCCAGCTTTTCATTTATTTTTCCGGCATTAAATAATATTTTATACTCTTCTTCCAGTTCCTCATCTTCATTTTCCTCTAATTCCAAACTCTCAATTTCATTGAACTGAAATTCCAAAATATCCTTCTTTTCAGCAATTTTTGCCTTTTCATCTTCGATATTTTTTATTTTTGCATTCAATTTTTTTATTTCACTTACATTTTCACGTATTTTTTTAGAAAGTTCCCTTCCTTCGTCATCCAGAAATCTGTCCAGAAGATGCAGATGATACTCATCATTTAATAAGAACTGATGTTCATGCTGTCCGACTAAATCAATAATATTTACCATAAGTTCCTTTAATCTTGATAAAGTCAACCTTGCCCCGTTCACTGTTATTTTCGACTTTGCATTCCTGTCAAAATATCTAGTTATAATAAGCTCGTCATCTTCAATTTCAAATCCAAGCTCATTCAGCCTTCTCTTCTGATTCTCATTCAACTCAAAGACACCTTCTGCAAAAAGGCTGTCTTCCCCATTTCTAATCATATCAGCATGACTTCTTTCACCGATTAATAGTGAAATTCCATCCAAAATAATTGATTTCCCGGCTCCTGTTTCTCCAGTCAACGCAATAAATTTCTCATTAAATTCCAAATCCAGATTTTTTATTATTGCTAGATTATTTAATCTTAATTCCCTTAGCATTTCTTTCCTTTCACTATTTTATTTTTTTTAACTTTATTTCCTAATTATTTCAGACAAATAATATTATAAATTTTAAAAAATTAACAAATAATTACAATACAGAATCTCCCCATTTTAGTTTTTGTCTTAAAATACTGTAATAATCGCTATTTGTCGGTTTTACTATTTTAATTTTTTTCTTTGATAATCTTGCAGACACTAAATCATTGGGCTGTATCTGAAACCACTGATTCCCGTCAATATTCAAATGAACTGAATCATCTCTTGAAGTTGCCTTAAAACTAAGAACTTCGCATCCGTCTACGATAATTGGACGGGCTGTCAAACTTTGTGGAGCCAGCGGCGTTATTGAAAGAGCATTTAGTCCAGGATGAACAATTGAGCCTCCCGCTGAAAGTGAATAGGCTGTTGAGCCTGTGGGAGTTGCCACAATTATTCCATCAGCCCTGTATTTGTTCACAAAAACATCATTTGAATACACCTCCACCTGTATCAGATGTGCCTCATGTCCGCCCTTTGTTATTACAAGTTCATTTAACGCATAAAAAGTATTATCCTCGTATTTTACTTCAAGAAAAGCCCTTTCTTCCAGCTTATAATTTCCATTTTCATAATCCTGCAACATTTTAACCGCATCCTGTGGTTTCACTTCCGCAAGATAACCAAGAGAGCCCATATTTATCGCAAGAACCGGGATATTTGTCGTAATTGCCTCTTTTGCCGCAACTAGCATTGTTCCATCTCCACCAAGTGAAATTATCAAATCTGCCTTCTCCACACCAAAAACTTCCTGAATCTCCCTTTCCTGTAAATAATCATAAAAATTTTTCAATAATTCTTCATTACCATATCCACTTTTTATAATTCTTACCTTTTTTACTTTATTTTTTTTATCCAAATTATCATTATTCTCCGTTTTTTCAAAATTTTCCATAATAAACCTTCTTTTTCTTTAATTAAAACATTCTAAAATTAAATACTAAATTTTAACATTTAAAAATTTTTACCTTTGTGAGTTATTGTATCATTTTTAAAGATTTTTTTCCATCAGTTTTAAAAAATATTTTTATTTTACATCAAAAAAATTATGAGTCAATATCATAAAAAATAAAAACTCATAATTTATAATCTTATATATTCTAAATAAACTTAATATTTATGTTATTTTAAAATTAAGTGTGTAAATTGCTATAATTACTCTCAACTCCTAATTTTTCTATAAATGTATACTTAATTATAAATATTATTTCAATTATTTTAAATAGAAATATTCATTTGGATTGTAATTTTTATGAGAAGATTTATAATACCCCAGTTTCTCTCCAAAAAACGTACTTTTTCCTTTTTTCAAATCATTTAAAAGAGATTTTGAATATTCCTTTCCTAAAATATGAATTGTTTTGATTTCGGCATTATCAGGTATTTGAGGATGATCCCAATTGATTTTCTTCTGCGGATTCACTTCTATGCAAGCTGCATAAATGTTTATATGGCTGAGATTAGAATCTTTATAAAAGGTTCTATAAGTTGATATAAGACATTGCTGATTTTTGATATAATTCATACTTCCATTTTTCATATCCTGTTCTATATTTTCCGGTAATTTCTCAAATGGAATTTTTTTTGTAAATAAAATACTATCAGCTTTAAATGAAGTGCTTTTAGCAAAAATATTAAACGAAACAAAAAACACACAAAGAGTAAATAACAGTTTTATACTATTTTTCTTCATAACCTCTCTCCTTACTTTATATAAAAAATATTTTAACACATATCAAACTACTTTAAAACCAAATTTGTATATGAATTTAGTTTATTTGGATATATTTTATCATTCCGTATTCATTTTTTCAATATATTTTCCTTTTATTCTCATGTGTGTTTTTGAAACTTTCTAACGTTTTTATAATATACACTGAAATCTCCTTAAAATAAAAACTATTATATTGATAATAAAAAAATTTGTAAATCAAATATTTTCACTTTACAAATAAAAGAATAAAAAGTATAATTGTATAACAAATTATAAACTAGGAGGAATTTTTTTATGAAAAAAATGGGAGTATTATTACTTATTGGAGCATTAGTGCTGATAAGTTGCGGAAAAAGCAATGGAGCAAAAGAAGATAACAAAGCTGGAACAACAGCTGGGCAGACTACTAATCAGGAAAAAACCGATTTGAGCAAAGAAACTGCTGAGTATAAGAAATATGTTGAAAATCAGATTGACATGCTTTTAAAGGACACAGAAAACTTTGCACAATTATTGAAGGATGGAAAATTGGATGAAGCTAAGAAAGTTTATCCATTAATTCGTATGGCTTATGAAAGATCTGAACCTATTGCTGAAAGTTTTGGAGAATCTGACATTAAGATAGATTACCGTCTTGTAGACTTCAAAGAGGAATTTAAAAAGGAAGACGGATGGAAAGGGTTCCACAGAATTGAAAAAATATTATGGGAACAAAATACTACAAAAGGTACTGAAAAATATGCAGATGATCTTGTAAACGACATTAAGGAACTAAAGGCAAAAATTGCTACAATTGAAGTAACGCCTGATTTAATGGTTACAGGAGCAATCGACTTATTAAATGAAGTTTCAACTCAAAAAATCACTGGAGAGGAAGAAGTATTCTCACATACTGATTTATACGACTTTAGAGCAAATATTGAAGGAGCTCAAAAGATATTTGAACTATTCAAACCTAAACTGGAGAAAAAAGATGCTAAACTTGTAGCAACTTTAGATTCTGAATTTAAAACAGTAAACGAACTTCTTGATAAATACATGACAGATGACAAGCATTACAAACTGTACACAGAATTGACAAAAGAAGATACAAAAGCTCTAGCAGAAGCTGTTACTAAACTTGGAGAACCTTTATCGCAAATGGGAATCGTAATAGACGCAACTCCTAAGAAATAATGTACTTATTCGGTAACTAATATGTTTAAGTATTATTAGATAAGGAGTTAATTCTCTTTGTTAAAATTAACGTTTAGATTATCGAACACATCTTAAAATAACTTACAGTATAAAAGAGGTAAAATAATGAGTGACGAAAATGATAAAAAATGGTTTGATAAAAAAATATCACGTCGTGATTTTCTTAAAAAAGCTGGAATGGTAGGAGCTGGAGCCGCAATTGGAGCAAGTGGAGCTGGTGCAATTTTTGCAAATATGTTTAGTGGCAAGACAAATCAAATTGTTGGAAATGAAGAGATTTCATTTTATGGAAAACATCAGCCAGGAATTGCTACCCCTGTTCAGAAAAATGTCTATTTTGCGGTATTAGATTTACATTCCACGGATAAGGAAGAGATAAAGCAGATGTTCAAGGACTGGACTGATTATTCTGAAAAACTTATGAAAGGTGAACTTATCGCACCCGAACTGAAAAATCACCTTGTCCCTCCTATTGATACAGGAGAAACAGTAGGATTAAATCCATATCGGCTAACAGTAACTTTTGGAATAAGTCCTTCTTTTCTTGATAAATTAAAGCTGGATAATAAAAAATTAGATGAATTTAAGGATTTACCACATTTTCCAAGAGATCAGATAAAAGATAAATATAAAGGTGGGGACATCTGTATTCAGGCATGTGCCGATGATGCACAAGTGGCATTTCATGCTGTGAGAAATCTCGTAAGAAAAGGACGTGCGTTGATTAACTTGAAATGGACTCAGGCTGGATTTCTACCCATTGGAAATGGAAGGGAAACTCCAAGAAATCTTTTTGGATTTAAAGATGGAACGGAAAATCCAAAAAATAATGACGATTTCAAGAATGTTGTATGGTATGATAAAAATAACTGGCTCAAAAACGGAACTTTCATGATAGTAAGACGTATTCAGATGCACCTTGAAACGTGGGACAGAACTAATTTACAAGAACAAGAAAACACATTTGGAAGATATAAGGAAAGCGGAGCTCCATTTGGAGAAACAGATGAATTTGCTACAATTGATATAAATAAAAAAGGCTCTGATGGAAAGCCAATTCTTCCGATTGATTCACACGTTTACCTTGCCAAAAAAGCTGATGTTAAAATAGCACGACGTGCTTTTTCATATTCTAACGGTATAGACGAAGTAAGCGGACAGTTTGATGCGGGACTTTTATTTATATGTTTTCAAAAACATCCTGAGCAATTTATAAAAATTCAAAACAGTCTTGGAAATGAGGACAAATTGAATGAGTATATTACTCACGTTGGAACAGGTATTTTTGCATGTTTCGGCGGAATAAAGAAAGGAGAATACATTGGGCAGAAATTATTTGAATAAAATAAGCATAATGCTATTTTTGTGCTTTATGATATTCTTCACAAATGCTATTGCAAAGGAAAATTATAGTGAACTTTACATAAAAATTACAGATACAACAACTGCAATAAGAAATAATAATCAGAACGAAGCAAAAAAACTTTTTTCTGAAATCAAGGAAGAATTTAAAAAAGCAAAAAATTCTGATTCAACGCAAGGAAAAAAAGTACAAGAACTTTTAAATAGAGAAAAATCAGCATTGTCAGAAGATGACTTGAAAGAAGTTACAACGGCATTATTAGCTTTTGAAAAGGAACAGAATCCCGTTAACGATAACGAGGAAAAGAAAAAATTTCAGTCAAGAATGTATCCTGCTTTGGAGGTACTGGAAAAGGCAATCCAGTCTAAAGATGTAGAACTGATGAAAAAGGAATATCTAAAATTTAATGGGGTATGGACTAGAAATGAAAGTTTTATAAGAAGCAGAAGCATATCTTACTATGGAAAAGTGGAAACTGCGATGTCGTTTCTTAGAAGTTCAATGGAAGTAGAGCCTTTTGACTATGATAGTACTGTGAATTCTTTTAATGAACTGAAGTCAGCTATACAGGATTATCTGGATGGAAAAAAAATAGAAAATAATATTTCAAGTACAATCACATTGAAGGAAACCGTGGATATGCTAAAGGATGCCTTAGATGCTTTTAAAACAGGAGATAAAGCCAAAGGGCAATTAAAAGTTAAGCAATTTATTCAAGTATGGCCAACAGTTGAAGGCGATGTAAGTACAAGAAATTCAGCATTATACACAAAAGTGGAAACACAAACACCTATAATTATGGTAAAAGGTGCTGAAAAAAAATATCAGGAACAATTACAAGGTTTAATAACAGAATTGTCACAAATTGATACAAAAGCACAATATACCTTTGTTGACGCAATGTTTATACTCCTTCGTGAAGGTGTGGAAGCACTTCTTATCGTTTTAGCATTAGTAAGCAGTCTGAAAGCTGCTAATCAGAAAAAAGGATTACGTTGGGTATATACAGGAGCTGCTACAGGAATTTTAGCAAGTATCATTATAGCATTTGTACTTCAAGCACTATTCCCTGCCGTATCTTCAGGAACGAACCGTGAAATTCTGGAAGGATTTGTAGGAATATTTGCAGTTATAATGATGATTGGTATTGGATTCTGGCTACATAGCAAGTCATCCCTTAAATCTTGGAAAAACTACATTGACAGAAAAATGGACATAGTTTTAAGTACAGGAAGTTTTATTTCAATGTTTGTACTTAGTTTTCTTGCGGTATTTAGGGAAGGTGCTGAAACAATTCTATTTTATGCGGGAATTTTACCGTTAATTTCTTTGCAGAGCTTGATTATTGGTATCGTGAGTGCTATACTAATATTAGTTATAATCGCATTTGTACTAATATACGCTTCTTCAAAAATAAAAATACATCAAATATTTCTTGTATTGACATGGACGATATATTTCCTTGCGTTTAAGATGCTTGGAACAAGTATTCATATGCTGCAAGTTGTAGGAATTTTACCACTACATGTAGTAAACTTTATTCCAACGGTAGAGATTTTAGGAATTTATGCAAATATGGAAGTATTTATTTGCCAATTAATTTTAATAACTATAATTACATTTGCAACTTTTAAAAGAAAAGATAAATAGGTTTTAAATATTTTTAACATCGGAAAGGAATAAAAAATGTCTAAAATTGATGAACAGACTATTATAGAACATCTAAGTGAATTTAGGAAAAGACTTATTGTAACAATCATATTTTTTATAATAGCCTTTCTGATAAGCCTAGTATTCTGCTCTAGTATTTACAAACTATTAACAGCTTCTTTTAATCAGAAATTAGTTGTTCTAGGGCCCAATGATATTTTGAGCATTTATTTGATGCTGGCTGGAATATGTGCCTTCAGTCTGACGCTTCCATTTGCAAGCTATCAGATATGGGCATTTGTCCGTCCTGCATTGGAAGAAAGAGAAGCCAAAGTAGTTTTATCCTATGTTCCTGCAACCTTTATACTGTTTATTACTGGTCTATGTTTTGGTTTCTTTTTCATAACGCCTGCATTATTAAACGTGCTTCTTTCATTTGGAGATGATTTGTTTAATATACAGCTTACAGCAAACAGCTATCTGACATTCATAATTCATACTTCCCTTCCACTTGGAATAATATTTGAACTGCCAGTTATTGTAGCCTTTTTAACATCGCTACATATTTTAACTCCGCAATATCTAATAAAAAACAGAAGATATGGATACTTCATTTTACTGGTACTCGCAGTAGTCTTAACGCCTGCCGATTTTATAAGCGACTTGACAATGGCAGCTCCCTTAATTCTGCTGTATGAAGCAAGTATCCTTGTCTGTAAATATATTTATAATAAAAGGAGGAACGACTGAAAATGGGAATTTTTAGAGATATTGGAGCACCAGGGCTTATAGTCCTTATACTCGGTGCATTACTTATTTTTGGACCAAAGCGTCTGCCAGAATTAGGAGAAGCTATTGGAAAAATGATTCGAGAATTTAAAAAATCTGTTTCTGGGATTGATTTGGAAAAAGATGACAAAACTACAGAAGACAAAAAAGAAAATAAATAAAAAATTATGTTTCCATAGTTATTTGTATTTCTAATGTAAGGGCATTACAAACATTACGCCCTTACAATTTTTTTTATTCAAAATATATTAATCTATTTTATTTTTAACGATTTTTTTTGATAGTCAAATTAATTATTATGATTGAATTGAAATATGGTGACTATAAAGAAAGAATGTCTAATCTCATTAGTATAAAAAAATATATCTAAACAAAATAATTTATTTTAAAAAAAAACTCAAAAAATTAATTTTGAGAGTAATATTATTATTTTTGATTAACTTATTTAGAATGGCGCACCTGACAGGAACTAACTAAATCTTTCAGATTTTAACAAGTATCATTTTTATTGTATTTAATAATTACTATTTTTAAATTTTTTCCCAAAAAATAAGTTTTTAATTTTTTTTGTCGCCAATTTGTCGCCAAAATTTAAGCTACATTATAGAATTTCTCAAAGTTAAATTTTATGATTCCATAAATTATTCTTAACTTTGAGAATCTTGTTTTATATTATCAAGTATATTTATCAGTTTATCTTCATTCCCGTCCATTAAGTGGGCATAAGTGTCTAAAGTCATTTTTATGCTTTCATGGCCAAGTCGTTTTGAAATAACAACGATATTTACACCTTCATTTAAAAGTAAACTTGCATGACTATGCCTAAAATCGTGTAGTCTAATATTTTTTAAATTATATTTTTTAACTATAAAATTTTTACAACGATGTATATTGGTTCTACTTGTTGTAAATATTCGTTCTATATTTTTATCATAAATAGAATCTAAATATTTTTTTATAATCTCAGACAGAAAATTTGGAATTTTTATTATACGAATAGATGATTTTGTTTTGGGAGTTGTAATATACTCCTTATTTTCAATTTTCTGATAGCTCTTGTTAATTTTTATGGTGTTGGTATATAAATCTATATCTTTTGAATTTAAAGCCAAAATTTCCCCAATTCTGGCTCCTGTATAGTACAATAAATTAAAGATTGTGTTTAATTCAATATTATGAACATTTTCAATAAAAACATTAAATTCATTTGGAGTCCAGATTTTGATTTCTTCTTTTTCCTGAAGTAAAGGAGAATCATGAACTAATCCAGCTTTAATTAAAGGATTTTCACGAAGATTATAAAATTTTGTTGCATAATTAAAAATAGCACTCAATTCTTTTTGTATTGTTAAAAAATAAGATTTCTTATAGTTATTTTCTAATTCTTTGTTTTGCCAATTTCTTATCATTAATGGAGTAATATCACCAATTAAAATTTCACTAAAATATGGAATTATTTTATCATTTATTATTTTTTCTTTTCTTTTATAAGTGCTTACTTTTATTCTGCTTTTAACATCGCCCATATATAATCTCACAAGTTCTTTAAAAACTATGTTTTCAGCCTTTAAATTAATATTGGCCAAAAAATTTATTTCCCATTCTTTTGCTTGTTTTGCAGTTTTAAATCCTCTTTTTTTCTTCCTTCGGGAAATATTCATCTGATCTCGGTAACGAAATTCACAATAAAATGTTCCACGTTTTTCATCTTTTTTTACACTCATAAGAAAATTTCCCCCCTTTCATTTTAAAACTTTGAGTTAATATATTTCTAAAAGTCTAATTTCTCCAGTTAAATTTTCTCTAATTTCATCAATCGCTTTATTGATTAAAATATCTACATTTTTTGTTCCCATTAAATTATATAGCATTCTTTCATCTGCTAATTTATCTATATCGGCGTTATTAACAACAACCTCTTTTTCGTATGTTTCAAATATCTTTTCAGTTTTTTGAATAGCAATAGAATATGCTTCTAAATCTTTATCGCTTTCTGCAAACTCTTTCCAAATATTATTAAGTTCTCTCTTTTTATTTTCTACTGTTTTTATTTTTAGAGTTAGTCCTATATGATTTATATTTTCTCCCATTGAAATAAGATGTTTTGCATAATAAACAACACTTAGCATAAATGTCATACGTAAGTATTCAATGTTATTAATAGCCTTGATATATTTTCTTCTAACACTTGGTGTTTTTGCATTCCTTGCTGCTCTTAGCAAGTCTTCCATAATAACTAATGAATGTTCAATAATCTCATTTGAAATTTCATTCATAATTTCTTTTATTTCATGTTCGTCTTCCGCTCCCAATACCTGAAGTTTAATATCTTCATCTATTCTATTAATCATTTTGGTGTTTCCTTTGGCATTTCTACCAACACCCCACAATCTAGTTGAATATGCAGTTGGTGCTTTTGGCACATTGTTATCTTTTAATTTCATAAACTTAAATTCTGAAGCTACTCTCATTAAAATGCAAATTCTTTTTTGTTCTTTTGTAAATTGTGATAATGGAATATGTCCAACTAAATTGCTCAAATCCATCTTAATCCTCCTCTATTAAATATTCGTTTGTTAAAAGATTTTCTAATTTCTCTTTATTTTTTTCAAAATTTTTTATTGTTGTTTTTAATGGACGTTTTAATTTTTTTGAAATAATTTCATTTAATGGTTCTAATGCTGTTTCTAAAATAATCATATTTTCTTCTATTACTTTGTTAATTTCTATCAAAGAACGTTGTATAACAGCTATTTTAGAAAATGGGTTTTTTTCCATTCTCATTAATTCATAAGTTTCTATTATTTCTTGTTCCATCTCTTTTAATTCTTGTTTTGTATATTTTTTTTCTTGTGTTGATTTAGCATCTGTTTTTAATTTTTTCTTATTTTTCTTTCTTTCTTTTTTTTCTAAAAAATTATTTATTTTTAATTCTAAAATTTTTGAAGGAATTTTTTTATTCGTTTCAATATTTGAAAGATAAGGAATTGAAACTCCTATATCTTTTGCCATTTCCTTTTGCTTAATTCCTAATTCAGTTCTTTTTTTCTTAATTAATTCTCCATAATTCATATAAAACACCTCTCTATATTGATATTATAAAAAATTAAACTAAGTTTGTCAACTTTTATAAGAAAAGTTTATAAATATTATTTTTAAAGACTTTTTACATATTTTAAACTTAAACTAAAATTATACTAAAATTAAACTTTATATTTTTTTATATTTTGCTGTTAAATTTCAATAAATCTTTAAAAACGTCCAATATCAATTTTTAATTTTTTAGAATGATACAATCTATGGCATTCTGGACACAAAGTTATGATATTATTAATATTTGCTTCTCCAGCTTCACTATAATATATAATATGATGTCCATGATTAGAGTTACAACATTTTAAGCAAAAAAAACACATATATGCATCTAATTTTTTCCCATTTTTTTGTACTTTTATATGAGAATAATTCCTATTTTTTTTCATTTTTATTTTCCAATCTTAATGCTTCTTTTATTTTATTTGGTAATTCGTTTGCATCCCCTCTTGCAAAAGTTCCTCTAGATTTAGGAGCAACTTTACTTTTGGCTGTTATTATTTCACTTAAGAGTTTATCACTTTCAGATGTAGTTAAACTATCAATTTTAAACCATACCGCTTGATTTCTTTCATTAGATTTATTAGGGCAACTTCTTGAATTATGTCCTTTTTTACCACAAATTGAGCAGCTCATATAATCATCTCCTCTAAAATGTTCCAACTTCAACTGAAGATTCATCAGAAGTTTTTACTTTTATAGTTTTATTTCCAAAAGTAATTAAAATTGAATTATCATTAAGTCTAGGAAGTCCATCTTCATCTATATGAAAATTATATATTTGAACTTCTCCATTCTTCTTTTTTATAACAATACTTTGTTCATAAACATTTAAGACAGTATCTCCTTTTTGTAATATTTCAAATTTTATTTCCATAAAAAATCACACTCCATTCTAAATTTTTAATTTTGTAAAAGTATATGGTTAATTTAGTTTCATCAATTATTCTAGGAGGAACAAGATGAAACGAAAAGCTATTTTAATTTTAATGGCAACTTTCCTATTATCTATTGTGAGTTTTCCACATAAGGGAAGAACAAACAGTAAGGGATGCCATATGAACAGAAAAACTGGAGAATATCATTGTCATAAGAAAAAATAATATTCTTCAAAAAATCTAAACTTAAATATTAAAAGGGTTATCTTAAAACATTTAGGATAACTCTTTTTAGACTTAAATTTTTAATTGCAATTACGTTTAAATATTTATTTATAAATTTAAATTATACTAAACTTAAACTACATTATAAATATTTTTCTAATTCTTTTAATAACTTCCTATCTAACTCTGTTAAATTAAGTTTATAAATATCCTTGTTGTTAAATATTAAAGTTGCGGCAAATTCATTTGCTTCTTGTTCAATTTGGCTTGTTTCGGACAGAAGTTTTTCAGTTTCGTAAATATAGATACAGCTTCATTGAATGATTGCTGTCCGTGTCCTAGTTCGTGGCTACATACTATTCGTTTGGATAAGTAGGGAAGTTTGATGTTGATGAAAATTGTTTTTTCATTTCCAATACAGGTGTATAAGCCTAGCCAAGATGAAAAATCGGAATAGATAATTTTTATTCCTTGATGTTCTGCAATTTTAAAAGGATTATCAGTTCCATATTTTTTAATTAAAATTTTTGCCAACTTTTTAAAATTTGTTTTATGCATAAATTCACTTTATCTCTTCTTGTTTGGTTTTTTCAAAAGTTTCTTTTCTTTTTGAATTTCTTTTATACTTTTTTTAGGTGTTGGAAGTTCTTCAGGTTTTGTCCCGCTAATTTCAATCATAACTTCTCTTACTTTTTTTCCTATATTGAAATGAGTATTATTTGCTATTTCTTCTCCTTGAATATCTCCTTTTTTCAATCTTTCTTCTGTCTGAGTTATTCTAAAATAATTAGCTGCCAATTCTGTTGAACCCATATGATCAAGGATATGTTCTTTTTCTTTTAAATTTTTTCTTTTTTTTATATCTCCGGCTGTTTCTCCATTGTACAATCCTTGATAACCAGAATTCTGGAATTTTGCAAAATTCTGAACGCCGACATTTTGAGCTTCAAATGCCAATTTTTTATTAAAGTCCCTTACATCTTCTCTTAGTTTTAATCTTCTGTCATCTTCTGAAAGTTCTTTAAAATCAGTTTCAGCAATTTCTTGTTTTCTTGTTTGAAATGCAAAATATTGTTGTCCTAATGCAATGGCTTTTTTTCTTGGATCTGCATTTTGTACAATAATATAACAAGCGTATCTAGTTAATTTCATATCATTTATAGTTTTTGTCGCATTTTTAGGCATTTGGATCGTTTTGCCGACGTCGGCAATATGTTCGGAATCAATAATTCCAGTACTTTTCATCGATTCTTTTGCCTTATTGATAACTTTAATAAAATTCCCCCACTTTGAATATTCGATAACTTGCATCAACTCTCTTGCATACCAAAATTCAACACCATTTTCATCAATATGTTTTATTTCTTCAAACATTTTTTCAGTATATATTTTTACATTCATACTTAAAATAATCCCCCTATCAATTAAATAATTATTTCTTATTCTCTCTCTGCTTTATTAATATGTCTATTACAGCACGTTTGAATACGGCCATATCATGTTCATCATCAACATCATTGAAAAATAGTTGCTTATTTACTCCAGTAACTTTTTCAAATTCTGCAAGTTCTTCTGGAGTTAAGACTGATGTGTCTACAAAATATGGATCAACTTCTTTTTTTATAGCATCACGTTCCATTGGAACATCATATCCCATTAACCAAACTTCATTTACATCTAATATATTTGCAAATTCTGTAATTCTATTTCTATTTGGTTCATATCTTCCAGATATATATTCGCTAATGGTAGAAGTGTTAATACCTGATATTTCAGAAAGCTTAGTTTGAGACATATTTTTCCGTTTTAGAGCGGCTTTAAGTCGCACTCCAAAATCTATTATATTTTCACTTTCTTTGTATCCCATTAAATATTCGGGAGATACTTTTAAAACTTTTGCAAATTCTTTTAATTTAGAAAGTGTTAAATCAACTTTTCCTTTTTCAATTTTGGTAATAGAGGAACGATCTGAATATCCAGTTAATTTTGATAATTCTTCTTGAGTTATTTTTAATTCAATTCTTCTATTTTTTATTTTTTCTCCCAGATTTGATAATAAATTATTTTTTTTCATTTTCTTTCTCCCTTGAATATATTGTTATTATACCCTTAAAGTGAAAAAAAAGCAACTTTTCTTTTAAAATTTTTAAATTAATGTTGACAATTATTCACTAATGTGGTATAACTTGATTGTGAATATAATTCAACGAAAGTGAGGTGGATTTGTGAATTTAAAAAAAATAATAAAAGAGAAAGGATTAAAAACAGGATATTTAGCAGAAAAATTACACCTAAGTTATACATCATTAAAAAAGAAAATTCGTGGAGAAGTTGAATTTAAGACTACTGAAATAGCTTTACTAAAAGAAGAGTTAGGATTGACAAATGAAGAGATAAGTTCAATTTTTTTTGAAAAAATAGTGAATATAATTCACTTAAATAAGAAGGGAGTGAGAGGATGGGAGAAGAAAATGAAGTAAAATCAAAAACTGCTCAAGAAATGTTTGCAATAGCAATTAAAATATTTGATGAATTGAAAAAAAATAATTGCGTACCTAGACAATCTTATGTGGTTTTAAGACATTGTTTGGAATTAACAGAGTTAATTATAAAAGAAGAAGGGGATTCCCTCCCTCTTTAAAAATACTAAGCACCAATAAAAAGTGCATAATATTTAATATTTATTTTTTGTAAATAAATTAGTGGAAGGAATAGTATGAAAAAATATTATAAGATTTTAGATTTTATTTTTCGTTTATTAGTGTCAATAATCGGAGCTTATTGTGGAATTAAATATTATGCAGTTATTGATAAATTTATAACTAATATTATTAATTATTTTAAATATCTGTTATAAAGAAAACTTGTCAATAAAGCTACTAATATAGGAAATAAAAATGAATTTAAGAACCATATTATTATTTTTTGGGTAGTATCTATTCGTTTATTTCTTGTTTCTCTAATGATGTCTTGAATAAATGAATTACCTAACTGTGTCAAAGAATAAATGTCAAGTTTTCTTATTTGTGTTCGATTATTTTCATTTTTATAAATTTCTGATTTATTTAGGATATAACTAGTATTTGGTATAGGCATTTTAAATTTTGGATGACGTTCAGCTTCTGATAATTTTCCAAGCCTGTAAGATGTGGAGTACTTTTCTTCAGGAAACTTTTCAAGAATTTTATCAAGATGAATTTCACCGTATTTATAAATAAACTTTAAAATTTCTATATCTATTTCATTCATGAATAACCTCCTTTCTGTTGTGGCTTGTTTGGCGATAATATTATAACACAAAAGAGGTTGATTTTTAAAAAAGAAGGAAGTGAGAGGATGGGAGAAATGAAAGATAAAATTATAAGGAAAGGGGAATTAATATGAAATGTAATAATATGTATATTTATGCTGGAATAGCATTTGGAAGTATATTAAATTTAATCTTATTTCCAATTATTACATCTTTAAATGGCAAAAAAATAAATGGCGACTTACTTTATGCCATTTATCTGTTACTAGCTTTTTGGTTTTTTGTGTGTTTAGGCAGGGCTTATTCTAACTAAATCACCAATTTTAATGAATAAAGATTTTTCTAAATTAAAAGAAATATCAGTACTTTTATGAGAAATTTTTAAGGGAGAAATAACTTCGACTTCCTCTGGAATATTATTAAGAAGTGGAAGAGTTTTTGAAAATTGTTCTAGCAATTTGCTTTGTGGATTTTTATAAATTTTTTTTAGAAAGAAATCATTATTAGTCCACAAAGAAACTTTTTGAGAAATCATTTTAGGTTTTATTGTAGCTTTAATAATGTCCAATGTACCATAAAAAGTTTTATCATCCCTAATTTCTGGACCTTTTTCATATATTTCTAGTAGAGTATCATATTTGATACCATCATCAGAACCTAGATTTATAATAATATTATATTCGTCAATAATTTTGACTATTTTACCTTGAATATTTTTCATTTTTACCTCCTGGATATGTTTTAATATGTTCAGTACCTTTTATAGATAATATTTCAAGCATTGATAATTTTTGAGTCAAATTATTTTTATCCTCTTTGAGATCCGAAATTTTTTCTTTCAGATTTTTTATATCATCTGATAATGATTTTATTTCATTATTTAATTTATCTTTTTCATTATTGAAATGTTCTTTTTCAGTTAAAAGCTCCTTTTCATAATGTTCTTTTAAATCTTTAACTGAAGGGGTATAAAATATTTTGTAATAAAGAAATAAAAAACCTAAAGATAAAATAAATGCAAGGAAAAAAATAATAGGATTATTTATCAGATACTTAAAGATTTCATGTATTGTGGCATCTATAAAACATCACCTTCTTTCTTTTGCTATAATTGTTTTATTATAACATAAAAGAAAGTTAGTGTGAATATGAGTACAAGGAAAGGAGAAGGAAGCCAAAAATGAAGTTAAATGTAAAAGAACATTTAAAACAAACTAAAGATATTTCAACTAGATTAGTTGACATAATTGAGGAAGAATTTCCAGAATTTTTTGAAGAAGATATTGAATTTTTAATTCGATTTTTGGAAACGGAATTAAAAATGCTTTTCAAATTTAAAAGATTATAAACTAGGTATCCATCCTTTAATTTCTTTAAGTAGTTTATAGGCTTTTTTCATAGAAGAATTATTTTCTAAATAGTCTAAGCCTTTTAAAGTTAATCTAATGTTATGAAATGTTACTTCATCATTAAAATTTAAGGGAATTAAAATACCTGTAATATATCCGTTTAGTTTAAGTTGTTCTAATAATAAAACTAAACGACGCCTTGAAATGTTTAGTTTACTCAAATCAAGAGTGTTAGAAAAATCAAAATTATCATTTTCAAAAGCTACATCAATAGCTTTTAGTATTTGAAAAATAGTTGTATCTAAAGACACGAGGAATACCTCCTTTCTGTAAAGATTTATTTGGTGATAATATCATAACACAAAAGAGGTTAATATGAATACCAAAGGGAGATAATAACCAGATGTCAGAATTTCATAATAAAAAACTAAAAAAATTTCAATTTAAGTATAAAAATATAAAGAAGGAGAATAGAGTTATGAAAATAATAGAAAAAATAAACACAATTAGAAATGCTTTTCAAACAGGTAGTTGGTGGAAATTCGGAAATCCATATGAAATATTAGATGATATTTCAAAAGATGTTATAGAACTTGAAAAAGAAAACTCAGCTTTAAAGGCAAAATTAGAAGTTTATGAATCTATTCAAAAAGATGTGAAAGTTAATGACAAAAAGTAAAATAAGCGGAGGGAAAACTAGAAAACAAGATGATTAAGATAATCAAAGGAGATGCGTTAGAAAATATAAAATTATTAGAAAATGAAAGTGTGGATTGTATAATGACATCTCCGCCATATTGGCAACTTCGGGATTATGGAGTTGATGGACAGATAGGATTAGAGAATACTGTAGAAGAATTTCTTGAAAAATTAACGAATGTTTTTAATGAATGCTGGAGAGTATTGAAAAATACAGGAACATTGTTTATAAATTTAGGAGACACTTATTCAAATATTAATTCAAAATTTGTAAATGGAAGTAATAATAAGAATTGTAACGTGGATAAACAAATAGTAAAAAAAAGAAATGCAGATGTAAGAAAAAAATCAAAAATAATGATTCCTGAAAGATTTGCAATAAATATGATTGAAAATGGCTGGATTTTGAGGAATGAAATAATATGGCATAAGCCTAATATAGTTCCAGAATCAGTTAGTGATAGATTTACAAATGATTTTGAAAAAATATTTTTCTTTACAAAAAATGAGAGATATTATTTTGAAAAGCAATACGAGCCTTATTCAGACAAGACTATAAGTGGTTTTAAAAATGGAATAATGCCTACTGGGAAAAAGAAATTTTTGGGAGCAGGAGAAAGCAGAACTGGAATGAGGGAAATAAATAAACCTTGGAAAGCAGTTTACAATGAAAAGGGAAGAAATATGAGAACTGTATGGAAAATTGCTGCAAAAGGTATAAAAGAAAATCATTTTGCAACGTTCCCAGAAGAATTGGTAAAAAGATGTATATTAAGTGGCTGTCCAGAAAATGGAGTTGTATTAGATCCTTTTCTTGGTTCAGGAACAACTTTAAAAGTAGCAAAACAGTTGAATCGGAGCGGAATTGGAATTGAATTGAACAAGGAATATGCTGAGATGGCAAAAAATCGAATAGGTGATGATTTGTTTAATAAAGTTGAGATAGTTTAAAAATAAATTGGAAAGGAATGATTATAAAAAATGAAAAAACAAAAAGATTTTTATAAAGTTAATGATGTAAAAGAGATTTTGTCTGTCAGTGCAAATACAGCATATAAAATTATAAGAGAGTTGAACAAGGAATTAAAAGATAAAAATTTTTTTGTTCAACAAGGAAGAGTCAATGCAAAGTATTTTAGAGAAAGATATAAGCTGATAGATATGCAATAATAAAATAAAAATTGGAGGTAATTAAAATGTACAAATTTGAAACTTTGGAATGGAAAAGTAAAGTAAATAATAAAAATAAAAAACAGAAAGGATGGTTTAATTTGAAACATATAGGTGTGATTGCTTTTATAGTCGCTATTGTAGTTAATAATATGGAAATTTATGAATCTAATATTTTTGTAAAGGGTGGAGTAAATATGATTTACATAGTTATATTAATTGTTCTTATGTGCAGATGGAAAGGTGAATAAAGTGAGAACAAAAGAAGAAATTGGAATTGAAATTACAAAGTTGAATGTAAGACTTTATAAGCATTTAAGAATTTCAGGATGGGATTCTGAAGCAGAAAAAATGAATGAAAAAGTAAAAATATTAAAATGGGTATTAGGAGGAAACAGAAAGTGGAATTAAGAGAATTTAATGAAGTTTTTAGAGGGTTTATTGTTTATTATGGAATTAAAGAAATGACACCTGAAAAAATGAGTCTTTATTATCTTGGATTGAAGGATTTAAGTATGGTTCAATTGAATACAGTTTTTTTCAAAATGATTAAAACTAGAACAGAAAAAAGTTTTCCATTAATAGCTGAAATAAGAAAGATGATATTGGAAGAAGATTAATTGCGGGAGGATAAAAATGTATATAAATTTGTATAAAAATTATTACATAAAAAGTTTACCGAGATGTTTTGCGATTGGATATGAACAAAAAAATAAGGAAGGAGAATTACAATTTGTAGCCAAATGGTACTTTACAGCTCTTAGGAGCGGGCTGAGAGCTTGGATTGATGAAAAACTAATATTGTGTAAGGCTAAGAGCTTTAAAGAACTTAGAAACGATGTACGAGCTTTAAATGATGAAATGGATATAATAATCAAAAAAATTAATGAAGGTATTTCAGATGATAAAAATAAATTTAAAGAAACAATAGAAATACTGAATGGATTTGATGATGATGAAGATATGGAATAAAAAATGCCAGTGAAAAGGACACTGACATACAAATTTTCTATATTCTTTAACCTACAACTATTATATCACAAGTAGGGAAAAATGAAAAGGAAAAAATTAATTTTAGAATATGGAAAAGTTTCTGTAACATATACGGGTATTAAAAATTTTGAAATAAAATACCCGTATATTGTCATAGACAACGAAAAAATAAGTTTACTGGATGTACAGTTTGTGAAATACAAAGAGTATATTGCTTGGAGAAATAGAAAAAAGAAATAGAATTAAAAAGGGAGAATAACTATGGCTAAATTTAGACAAATCAGGACAAGTTTTTGGAAAGATGCGTATATACAAGATGAAATGACGGCAGAAGATAAATTTTTTTATCTTTATTTGATGACTAATGATCAGACTTCTCAGATTGGAATATATGAGATTACTAAAAAGAAAATGTCTTTCGATTTAGGATATTCAATGGAAAGTATTAATGCTTTGGTGACTAGGTTTGAAACATATCATAAATTGATTAAATATGATAGTGAAACAAGAGAAATAATACTATTAGATTGGGCAAAAGATAACTTAAATAGAGGTGGAAAACCTTTCATTGATTTAATTATAAGTGAACTAAAAAATGTTAAGCAAAAGAAATTTTTGGAAATTATTTCTCAGCAATGTCAAAATGAGAATATAAAAAAAATAATAGTAACTTATATTAATAAAAATTCGGATAAAAAAGAAATCACATCAAAAAATGATAATGCAACTAATGAAAACGATACGTCTAACGATACGTGTACCAAGCCGAGCAACGACAAGTTAGACGATGAATATATCGAACTGTCAAGCGATACGGATAACGGCACGAAAGAAAATGAGGAAAGAAAAAAAGAAGATGAAAGAAACGAAAATACTGATAAATCCTCTAAAAATAATACTTTTTGCGATACGTCAGACGATATGCTAGACGATACGTATAACGAAAAGGGGGCAATAAATAATAAAGATAATAATAAATATAATTATAATTATAATAATAATTATAATAAAAAGAAAATATTAAAAGAAAAAAGTAATTTCTCTTTTCCGTTTTGTAGTGAAAATTTTTTAGAAGTTTTTAACGAATATAAAAAAACTCGTAAGAAAAAAATGACAGATTATGCTATAAAGCTATTTATGGACAAATTAGTAAAATTATCTAATAACGATGAAGACAAGGCTATAAAAATTATCCAGCAAAGTATTGAAAATGGCTGGGTAGGTATTTTTGAGTTAAAAGAAAATGGCAATAAAAATAAATCATACAAACAACCGCAACAAAATGAAGATGATTTTAAAGTCAGTGCTGAATCATTAAAAGAAGTATTTGGAGGGTTATAATGACAATAGATGAATTTAATAAAGGATTTAAACTTTTACTCGGCTATTATCCTAATACAAAAGCAAATAAAGAACTGACTAATTTATATTTTGCTGGACTTGCAGAATTAACAGCCGAAGAATTTAATTATGCGATTGGAAAAATTGTAAAGGAATATGAATCAGATTTTATTCCTAAAGTTCCGACTATTTTGAAATACGCACAAAAAGGAAATTTAGAAAATCAATTAATTTTAGCCAAAAAAATGTTGCAAACTGCTATCAGACGAAATGGAAGCAGTGGAATGATTGCTTTTGAAGATAAAGGGATTCATGCCGTGATTGACTCAGTGGGATGGAGAAGATTATGTATGATGTCTGTGGAAGAATCAGATAATTTTTTTAACTGGCAATTTGAGGGGATATACAAGAATTTTATGCTAAATCCCTATGAAACAGTAGAATATTATTCAGGAACTAATAGAATTTTTGGACAGACAAAGCCAAAGTTGATAACTTATAAAAGTATTGGGGTAAATAATCAAAATTTAAAATTTATTCCACTTGAATACAATTGCATGAAAAATCAACAAATAGGCTTGAATACTGATATGAAAGAGATAAAAAATAAAATGTTATTAGGAGAAAAATAAAATGAAAATAAGTAATTTAACCGTAGATGAGATAAATTTCTTAAAAAAGTTAAAACATGAATTGAATACACAAAGTAGCAGAATGACAGCCAATCCTCGTATATATCAAATTAGAAGTGAAAAATTTCAAACAAATCCTAATGGAGAAGGGGAATATTTTGAAGCAGTATTTGAAGGCGATTCGTTAGGAATTTTTGAAAATACATCGGAAGGTGTGGAAGAAGTGAAGGCTATTTTGAGGGAAATTACTGATGATGAGAATGTTTTGGAAGAAATTGACAATATTTGTCTGGAAGATCTGGATAGGGAATGGATGTATTTTCATTGTTACATTGGCGATTTTAAATATATTCTCGATAATGCTTTTTTAACAGAAAAAGCGTGTAGACAGCATATAGAAGCTAATAAACATCATTATAGAAATCCAACAGATTATTTAAATTATGCTTTTAGAAATCCAGAAATGGAAAAATTACTGGTAATACTATCAAAAATTGAAATTGAAGAATAAACTGAAAAAAAGAGGGGCGGGAATTACTGTTGATTGAATTACAATATGAATTTACAGAATATTTGCGTAAGAAATATCATAGTGAAAATACAATAAAAACGTATGTTACAAATGTAAAAAAATTTCTAAGCGATATGAAAATAAAAAATGTAGATGATTTAAATAGTCAAACAATGTCCAAATACAAACAAAATTTGGAAAATTCCAAAAATAAGGGACAGACAATTAACACTAAATTTGAATCAATAAGAAGTTTTTTGAAGTTTTTGTACTATGAGAAAAATATTACTGCACCAGTTGTTGAGGTAAAAAATGCTAGAATTAAAATACATTTACCTGAAATCAAGATAAGGATTTATGATCGATTTTATAAAAAAGAGTTGTCAATTCATGAAATAAAAAGAATTTTACGAGTTATTGATAAACAGGAAAATAAATTTTATAAATTCCGAAACACTATTTTGATTCAATTACTAGCAAGTACAGGATTGAGAATATCAGAAGCATTGCAATTAAATATTGATGATGTTATTTCTGGAAAGGTGGAAGTAGTTGGGAAGAGAAGCAAAATTAGGACAGTTCTGATTCCAGCAACCATAGTTAAAATTTGTCGGGAATTTCGGAAATACAGAAAACAGTTATATTTAACAAATGAGAAATTATTTATTACATTGCAAGATAAAACTGTACAGAAAAGGGCATTATCCTCTGTGTTTGAAAAGGTTGGAATAGCTGCAAGGATAAAAAAGAGCAAGCTATTTTTACATAATTTAAGACATTTTTATACAATCGACTGCATAAAAAATGGTATTGATTTAAATACAATAGCACAAAATCTGGGAATTGAAAATATGGAAACATTAAAAATATATCAATCAAGAGATTTGAAAGCAATGCAGGAACAAATAAACAGAAAGGGGAGAAGGTTACTTGTCTAGGGAAAGAAAAATTACTTGTCCAAAATGCGGAGCTGTTTTAGCTATAGAAAAACAAAAGGATAGAAAAATTATACACATAAAAGGCAGTAAATCAGAAATTTATGCAGATGGTGAAGGTATTTGTATAGTATGCAATAGTAAACGGAGAGATAACAGGCACAGAGAAATATGTGGGCAAAAGGTAGTTATAAAACTGAGAAAAGAGGATATTATAGATGGAAATTGTAAATAATTATAACATAACAAACAATTATCAATCTGGAGTAACAATAATAAATAAAAAAAACTATTATGTAGAACATGAAATAAAATATTTAACAATACAGGAATATTTTGAATTAGAAAAAATGATACATAATGATTTTCACAAAATGTTAGTCAGATTTTTGTTTGAAACAGCAGCAAGAATAAGTGAGGCGTTATCATTTGATATAAGAGATATTGATTTGAAATACAATAAGGTTAAACTTGTAAATTCAAAACAAAGAAAAGCAGCGAAAAGAGAATGTATCATAAGTAACGAATTAATGAATATGATGCTCGTACACATCAATAAATATAAACTGGACAAAAAAGATAAGCTCTTTACAAGAGTAACAGCAAAAGGTAAAAAAATATATCAAAGATATGGAGCATACGATATGATAAAAAAATACGGGTTGAACATACTTGGATATGATTGGGTTAAACCACATACCTTTAGACATACTAGGGCCGTTCATTTACTTAGTGAGAATGTGGATATTATAAAAGTACAAAAGTTTTTAGGACATAAGAGTCTGAAAAATACTTTAATTTATTTGCAGTATGTAAATAGGGATATTGATAAAAGTATATTAGAGGCAAATTCAAGTATAGGTATTCATTGATAAACTTTTTTTAGAAAAAGGTAATATTTGAAAAATAAAGTGTGAAATGTAGACTATTGAAACTATTATAAATTATGGCTTTGATAGTCTTTTTTAGTAGTTGCATATATAGTATTATATTATGTGTAATTGTTAAGTTTAGGGATTTTTATAAAAAATATAAACAAAAAAGAGAGTTTTGAAACTTGTTATAAAAAAATTGTATCTCAAAGGAAGTTCTAGAGTGCTTTTATAACAAATGGACAAAGAAAAAAATAAGTTTTATAAACAAATGTACGGATTATTTGCAAGAATCATTAGAATTAGAAATTCTGGTTAATGATGTAGTGAAAAAGTAAAAATACTACGAGGTATATAAACAAAAACTCAAAATAATAATAAACTTGAAACAAAAAACTTCGAGCAATATGTTTACCCCCTATTTTTGGTAAAATTTAATTTTAGAGGATAAGCAAACCCAGTAAAATCAATGGTTTGAGGATATTTCAAAAGTGTCCGAGGTACAACTAAGCCAATAAAATCAGTATCTAGGATACGCTTGTGAAAATTTTTACAAAGTTTAAACTAAGGGAAGAAGAAGCAAAAGTCAAAAATTGAAAAATGATAAAATCCCACATTATATTATTTATAATGTTGGTTTTTGAAAAATAGGAAATTGTAAGCAAGGGAAATTTGGGGAAAATATGAAAATAAAAAAGTGGCAATAATTAACATTTATTCACAAATGTTGGTTTTTGAAAATAAGTAAAAATGGTTGAAAAATGATAAAAATATGATATAATTTAATTAATAAATGTAGAGACCGAGAGTCCTTTGAATTGTGAAACCCTAATTGGGTAATTTTCACGATTTGAAGGGCTATTTTTATTTTAAAGAGGTGAAAAAGGAATGCAGAAGTGGAAGTTGTCAAAGTTAAAACAATATTATCAGACAAAACTTTATGAAGCTGACGGAAATGATAAGGCAATAAATAAACGGCAAATAGCCAAATTATATGGAATATCCCCACAAAACTTAAATAACTATATTAGAAGAAAAAATTGGAATGATTTAAGTGATTTTATTTATGTTCCATTTGAAGTTCCTGCGGGCATAAAAAAGAATCAGCCATTAAATGGCTCACTTACAAAACTGACTGGAGAAATGCTGGAAAAATTATTTGAATTGGCTCGTATGGTAAATGATGTAGGAAAGCCGATCTATTCTAATCAGGAAATAGCAGATAAACTGGGAATCTCTATTTCAACGTTCTATAAATATAATCAGGAAAATATACATTTCTACAAGGCATTGAAAAAAGGACGAATGCTGGGGGAAGTAGAAGATGCAATGTATAAAAGTGCAGTGGGATATAGAACGGTAGAGGAACGGGAAGAGGATATTGTAGTTACCAAAACTGGAGAAAAGACAGGAGAAACAAAAAAGACTAAGATTGCCAAAGATATACAAGGTGATGTAAGGGCTCAAAAATATTTGATGTCAAATATAGTTCCTGATGAATATACGGAAAATAAAAAAGTGGAACAGAAAGTAACTATATCAGAAGACTTAAATTTATCAGAATTAAGTGATGAGCAATTAAACAAATTGCTGAAGGATATGGAAAATGGAAATCAAGGATAAAATTCAACAGGAACTGTTAAAGCGGAAAATACAAAAGGAAAAAGCACGGCGTAATCTTCTTGAATTTCTTATTTATGATGGGGAAGGCAATTATAAAAGAGCAAGACACATAGAATTTTTAACAGCTAAGGTTCAGGAATTTGTAGAAAAAGTTAAAAATGGCCAATCACCAAGAATGTATATTTGTATGCCGCCACGACATTCAAAATCTGAAACCACAACTAAAAAAATGCCAGCTTGGGTAGTTGGAAGTAATCCAGATTTTGAAATAATCATTGCAGCATACAATGCAGATCTTGCCAGTGACTTTGGGAAAATAGCAAGAGATACGTATAAAAGGCATAGCAAAACAGGAACAGGAGTATTTAACAATGAAATTGACAAAGATAAATCAGCGGGGGCAAACTGGGGAATAAACCTAAAGCGTGGTTCAGTAGTATCAACTGGAGTAGGCGGTTCAGCAACTGGAAAAGGTGCACATATAGCAATTATAGATGATCCATTTAAAAATAGAGAAGATGCCAACTCAAAAGTCCAAAGGGATAAAGTTTGGTCCTGGTACCAATCAACAATCCGTACAAGGCTAGCACCTGGAGGCGGAATAATAATTATTCAGACAAGATGGCATGATGATGATTTGGTTGGAAGAATTGAAAAGGAAATGCGGGATGGAACTGGAGAAATATTTGAACCAATTGTACTGCCTGCAATTGCAGAAGAAGAGGATATTTTAGGAAGAGAACCAGGAGAAGCATTATGGCCAGAAAGATATGGCATTGAGGAATTAAAGGCAATAAGAAAAGCAGTAGGTGAGCGGGAATTTATATCGTTATATCAACAACGTCCACAGGCAGAAGACGGCGGATTATTTAAGCGGCAATACTTCAAATATTTTAAAGTAATTGAAAATAGATATATTGAGATTGAATCTGAAGCTGGATTGAAAAGAATTGATACAAAAGAATGTTTTGCATTTCAAACCATAGACACAGCTTTGACTGTCAAAAAGAGCAGTGATTCAACGGCAATAGCTACTTGGATTTGTGACAAAGAATATAATTTATATTTAACAGATTTATTCTTAGATAAAATAGAAGTTCCTGATCAGTGGGCCACTATAAAACAATATAGAGTGAAATATGATGGATTCTTGAAATTTCAGGCAATAGAAACAAAATCATCTGGAATAGGAATAAAACAGCAGGCAGAGCGGGAAGGCATAGCATTAAAGGAATTAATAGCCGATGTTGACAAAACAACTAGAGCATTGGCAATATCAGTAATGTTTGAAACTGGGAAAGTATACTTTTATAAAAATTTGCCAAAGTTGTATGAATTAGAGGAACAATTATTGAAGTTTCCGAATGCTGCACATGATGACGCTGTTGATGTGTGTTCTTATGCTGGAATAGTTATAAATGAGTTGAATAAGATGTTTGTAAGATATGAAAGGAAGTTTATTGGAGTATGAGTATAAGACAAAATGTTACAAGTAAATTAGTTCAGGAAATAATTAGCTTAGGAACAGGCAGTGGTTCAAGTGAATTAACAGATGAACTATTAAAAAGAATGCAAAAAGATATTGATATAAGTGCAGCTTTGGAATTGATGAATGAATCAATTGTATCAAGGGAATGGATGATTGCAACAGATATAACAGATTTGGAACAGCAGGCACTAGAAATACAAAAAAGATTTAATAATCTAAATATGTCAACTATATTATCAAATATGTTAAAAGCAACGATAAATAAAAAAAGTATTTTTGAAATTTCATATGAAAATATGATAATTACAGATTTAATACTGTTGCCAAATAGATATATTTCATACAATAAAGATACTGGATGGAAAGTTAAAACAAGGAATAACGAAATAATAATTGATAATGAAAAAAATAGATTCCTGCTTTGTGTAAATAATGAATCACTTGAAAATTTACAAGGAGAAAGTGATTTAGAGCCGCTTGTAAAAGTGTATCAGGCTAAAGAGAATTTAGATAATAAATTAAATGCAATTATTGAAAAATATGGAGATATAATCACAGTATTTGCTTACGAGCCGCCACTTGAAACAGCGTCAAGGGAAGAAAAAGAGGCAAGGTTTAAAAGCGTGGAACAGCAGGCCAAAGATTTAAAAAAGGCTAAAGGTAAGGATATTTTGGCAATTCCTACTTCGGGTGATAAGCCACTACGAGATTTTGTTGAATTTATAAAACTGGATGATTTAAAACCAGAAATATATGAGCAGTTAAGACAGGAAAAAACCAAAGCCATTAAGCAATATATACTGGGAAGTACGCTTGTAAGTGGAATAGATGGAAGTAGTGGAAACAGAGCATTGGGAGAAGTTCACGATAGGCAAAAGGACTTTAAAATAAATGCAAAGATAAAGAAAATCAGGGACTGGTTTCAAAAAATTATTGAAATTGATGCGGAACTGTACGGTTATGAAAGTAGAAATTTTTATTTCAAATTTGTGGAAGAAATTGATGAAAATGAAACGTTGGAATTAGAAAATAAAAAGGCGGAAGTTTTGTCAAAAAAAATGGATACAATATCAAAATTATCTGCTTCCGGATACAAATTGACAATAGAAAAACTGGCAGAATTTCTGGGAATGGAAGCAACAGATCTTGTAGAAGTTGAAACTTCAGTAAATTCTGATAATCTTGGAATAAATACCTTTAATAAGTCCAGCATTGAATTTTCCAAAAAAAAAATTTATGAAAAGCGTGTAAAAATAGAAAAAAATCAGGAACAATTTGATAAATTCATTGAAAATAATTTCAAAAAATGGCACAAAAATGTGTTAAGGGCCGTACGGGAAAAATTGGAAAAAGCAAACGATGTATCAGATTTATTTGATTTGGAGTTTGATTATGACAATACTTTGGAAGACTTGTTATTGATGTCAACAATGAAAGGATTTGACAATGCTATTATGGTTGACGATGGAATTATAGAATTTTCAAGCACTAGAACTCAGACAAGAAATGCAGCACTTGATAATTTTTTGAAAAAACATCCTGCTCTTTACAGCAACATTGAAAATGAAATTGAGTATGCACGACATAAAAACTTTTGGATTAAGAAAGTTACTGATGTGAATGTTACAGAAAAGATATTTAAACAAATGTCAAATACGCTTGAGAATGGCGGAACATTCAAAGAATGGAAAAAAGACGTGGATAATATTTTATCGCAAAGTGGATTGGCATTGAATGAGGGATATTTAAAAACAGTATTTAGAACTAATATGAATCACGCCTACAATACTGGAATATATATGAAAATGGATAAATACAAAGAACGTTATCCATATTATCAGTATTGCGGAACATTAGACGGAAGGGAACAAGAGCATACACGAGAACTTAATGGAAAAATATTTAAGATAGGAACGCTTGAAGCTGATAAATATTTTCCACCAAATGGATATAACTGTAGGTGTTATACAGTATCTTTGACAGCAGATGAGGTAAATCCCGATGAAGTTGTGGGTGGCGATGATATTAGCCAAGATGTAGGAAGTTTTGCGGGGAATGTCGGAAATGAAAAGTATATAGAAATGCTTCAGGAAAAGTATGAGAAAAAAGTAAAAGCATTTGCTGACAAATATGATATTCCTGATTTTGTGCTTACTAAACCATTGAAAAAAGACGGTAACAGGAGTATAATTGATTCAATAAAGACAGTAAAAGAAGCAAATAACTATGCTGAAAAAGTAGTGGGAGTTAAAGCTGACTATGCTGGTATTGATGTACGTTGTGCTAACGAGTGGAATCGTGGACTTGCGGCTATGAAGAGTAAATATCCAGAAGTTGTAGAGCAAATTAAATTTGTTGGAAGTATGCAAAAGAGAAATGAATTGCTTGAAGCGGAATTGAAAAATTATGCTAAGAATAATAAATTGACAAAAGGAACTAAAGAATTAGTAGATTATATTTTAGGTAAATTGAATATAAAAAACAATCGAACAGCGGAATCATTTCATGTTGCTAGGTTAGGAAATAATCCAGATGAAAATGAAATTATAAAAATAGTAAACAAATACGCTGGAATATCATTGAACTCAAATTACTACAATAATTATAATAATGTTATTGCTGAAAGAAAAAGGCAAGTGGCTAATGGATGGAAACCTGTTGGCTGTGATACAATGAAATCTATTTTTGATCATGAATTTGGACATCAGATAGACAAGCTGTTAAATATTTCTAAAAGTGATAATGTAAGAGAATTCTATGAGCAAAACAAAACTGAAATACAAAATGAATTATCTAGGTATGCAACGAATCAACGGGAAGAATTTATAGCTGAAGCTTGGAGTGAGTATAATAACAATCCAAAACCACGAAAAATTTCAAAAATGATAGGAAAGTTTATTGAAAGGAAGTGGAAAGAATGGAAGAAAAAAAATCGTTAGATGAATGGCTAAAAATATTTGAAGAAGGCGGTTCTGATGATGAAGACGATGAGTTTGAAAGAATACAAGAAGAAATAAAAAAAGAAAACGAAGAAAGAGATGCAAGGCTTGCAAAGATGACACCAAAAGAGAGAGCAAAAGCAATTGTTGATGAAATATTTAAAGATGCTTCCGATGCTTAAATATTTAATTTTAATAAAAGGGAAAATATGAGAGAAAGGAATAAATAAAAATGGATAACTTCAAAATAATATATAAAATACTGATAGCTTTAGAGCAGGCTATGGATTATGAAATTTTTGACAATGAAATAATATCGCACGAAAGATTTGGAATATCCTATGAACGTTGGGCAAATCTGATGATACAGTTGGATGAAAATGGATATATAAGTGGAATTAGAATTATAAAAGCAATAGGAGGCTCAGGCATTAAATTAGTTAATCCTAAAATAACTTTAAAAGGCTTGGAATATTTAGAAGAAAATACTATGATGAAAAAGGCTTATAGATTAGTGAAAGGTACAAAGGATTTATTGACTTAAAAATTTTTTTTAAGTTATTGATTTTTGAGAAAGGAAAATATTATGAAAATTAATATAAAGACAAATATTGATAGTTTTAGTTTAAGTTTCAAGGAAAAATTAAGAAGTATCAACAAAGAGGAAACGTTGGATGAAGTGGCATTTTATATGGAGGATGAAATGCGGAAAAGATTTAATACTGAAACTGATTATCAGGGAAATAAATGGGCTAGGTTAAAACATAGAAATGGAAAGCCCCTAAGTGATACTGGAGTTTTAAAAGGCTCGTTAGGAGTAGCTGAAATATCAGGAAATAGTGTATCAGTATTTTCAAATTTAATTTATGCACGATTGCAGGATCAAGGTGGGGAAATAACTCCTAAAGATAATAAGATTTTTGGTAAAATATCATTTTCAAAAAAAATTGTAGTACCGGCAAGGAAATTTTCTGGAGCTTCAGATAAGAATAGAAAAGATATTGAAAAAATTGTAGAAGAATATGTAATAAATAAATTAAAATAGCTTGAAAAATATCAAAAATGTGATATAATTTGAGAAGATAAAACACAGAGACCGAGAGTCCAGTTTTACGCTAATTTTAGCGTAGGCTGGGCTTTTTTCTTTTTCAGGAAGGAGGGGAAAATGAGTTATGTATTATTTAAAGCAGGAGATTATGGGAAAAAAGGAAACTGGACTGGAGAAAATTTTAAAAAGTTAGTTAGCAATGTGCAAAGTCTGGATATTATTCCTTTTCATACTTCTGAATTTATGAATAAAGGGCTTTTGCGTAATGAAATTCCAGTAATTGGTAAATTTAAAAACATCGAGATTAAAGATGATGCTATTGTTGCTAATAATGTTGAAATTTTTAATAAGGAGCATTTTAAGAATCGTAAAGTTGACAGATTATCAGTAGAAATAGAGAATGGATTAATTACAAGAGTTGGAGCATTGCCAGAAGGAGTAGAACCAGCAGTGTCAAATTCAGGTTCTTTAAAAGGGCTGGAATTTCAAAAAGATATTGTGGAAATGGATTGGATAGAAAATAAAATAATAAATTTTGATAGAGGTGAGGAAATGAATTTAGATGAAATATTAGGAAAACTAAATGACTTATCATTGGATGATAAGATTAAATTGGTAAATGGTACTTTAAAATCGCTTCAAGAGCATGAAATTGAAGTGGCCAAAAAAGGAATTGATTTATCAATTTTTGAAGAGAAAAAAGAACCAAAAACAGAAGATGAAATTAAGGAAGAAGCAAAAAAAGAATTTCAAAAAGAATTGGAAGTGCAGGAATTTATGAAAGCAAATGCTGCAAAAATAACGCCAGCTATGAAATCATTAGGAATTGAAAGTTTGATTGATAAGGTTATTAAAGAAAATAACGGAATTATTGAATTTTCAGAAAACGGAGCAAAAAAACAGTCTAATTCTAAAGAAATTTTGGAAAAAATGTTTGAAAATATGAGGGCTTATGAAAGAGGGGGAACATTGGAATTTGGAAATGATGAAAGAAATAAAACTTATGCACAAATAGAAGTGGAAAAATATCAAAAAAGACATAACAAAGGGGGAAAATAACAAATGGGAGCTAATAGAGTAGTAACAAGGGAAACTATACGAAAAGATTTGGTTTTAAATGAATTTATACCAAGAATGAATGTTACTTTAAAAGCTGGAGAAACAATAGAATATGGACAAGCATTATCATTGGATGCATCAACTGGAAAATATATAAAATATGCTGGTAGTGGAGTGCTTCCAAAAACTTTCTATTGTGGAATGGATGATCAGGTAGTAGCTTCTGGTGATACAGAAATACAGGTTATTAGAAGTGCTGATATAGATGGTGATATTGCCAAAGGGATAACTAAAGATTCTTTTGAGGCAATTGATAATTTAGAAAAATATGGAATTTATATAAAATATTAAGAGGGGGAAAATAATAAATGGCATTAACACAAATACAAACTAAACTAACGGCATTATTTGCAGTAGTGGAGAAAACAGTACAAACACATTATTTAGATAGATTTACAGCAGTAAATCCAGAGTTTTTAAGTGAAAATGAAACAATCAATATTAAAGATTTGAATGATTTTTTGGTGGAAGCGTCAATAATTGAACGTGGAAGTGAAATAGACTATATAAAAATTAATGGTATAGATACAACAACAGTAACGCCTGACATTGTAGCGGCATCATATCCATTAAAACCAATAATGCCTACTTCAACGGTAACTTTAATTAATGGCCAAGAAATTTCAGAACAGGATTTTGAAGAGGACAGATTGTTGCTTAAATTGAAAAATGCAATGTTGAGAACCAAAGAAAAGCAAGCGGCCAATATGTTCTTGACAGGTAAATATTTACAAAAGAAATCAGGAACAGAAATTAATTATAATTTTAAAGCAGCTGAAAAATTAGATGCTAGAGAAGTAAATAACTGGGTAACATTATTCTTTGACTTGATAGAAAAATATGAAATTAAAAATGGAATTTATCCAGATAGAATAGAACTTGGAAAAACATTATTTGAAAAAATTATAAAGAATAATGAATTTATAAATATTGCTAAGTCTTATTCAAACAGTATTGGATTGAGTTCTGCTGAAAGACAAATCTATTTAGATCTGTTGGGCCAAAAAATTTCAAAATTAAAAGGGGCAATGGATTTTAACGATAAAGAAATCAATGTAAATAATTATATTTATTTATCACATGATGCGGCCTTAGTAGCTGGTTATGCAGCATTAGAAGCAGTAGACGAAGCTGGAAATCCTTATGTGTTAAGAGGAACGGAAATTATTGATCAGACGAAAGCAAATAAGGAAACAGCACGAGCAAAAATGTTTGGAAAATCAGGATTTACACCAATTGTTGCTCTAAAAGACTTGATTGTGAGATATGAAGTAATAAATGTAGAGGCAATAAAAATTGTTGGTGAACATTCAGAACTTGGTGCAGTCGCAGATTATTTCTTAAGTTTGTCAGTAGAAGCGATGACTAAGGCAATTAGCAAAATAGATGATAAAAACTTGTTAAGTCTTATGTTATCAAAAGAGAATAGAACAACAGGTAAACAGGCAATAGAAGACAGATTAGGTGCATTATAATGCTGGAAAAACATAATAAAAGTGATGAAAAGAATGAATTGAATGAGGATAAACTTGAAACAATTAAGTTTATCCCCAAAGTAGTGGCAATAGAACTGTGCAGAATTTCAAAGCAAAGTGCTGAAGAACTAATCAAAGAAATCAATGAACGCCTTATTCCAGACAGCAAAATATTTATAAAAATATTTATTGGAACTGAAAAATATAGCAGTCTGGACAAAGATAACGAAAGAATTTTAGAAGAGCTGTATGTAGCTTGGAAGTTGTACGAATCACTTGAAAATGAAAAGGTGTCTGAAGATAAAAGGGACACCTTGTATAAGTTACTTGAGCAACTAAAAGGAAGTTCATTGGACGGTAACGCTGGAAATTCACTAGCAACAGATGGGAGATACGGAAAAATTATGGTATTTACAGGAGATTAAAAATGTTCGATTTGATTTTTGAAAAATTTGAAAAGGATCTGTTAAAAGATTATCCAGATTATTCTTTTTACATTACGGATGAAATGGAAGAAGAGGACTTTGCAATAAATACTGTTGTTTGTGAAATTGGTGCAATAAATGTTGTAAATAGTAAAAATTATTCAGCACAGTTAAGTTTTTACATAACAAAACCAAAAATTCAAGATGATTTAGGTAATTTTATTGTTCAAACATTGGATATAATGCGAAAAATACAGAATTTAGATAGAAATAAAACATTTCATTCTAAAAAATTAACAATGGAATATGGGGAATTAAGATCCAAAGAGGTAAGAGAAACTTTTAGAGTATGCAGAATAGCTGGAGAATTTGAAATAACTAATCCAGTTGAAAATATAATGAAATCTAAAGAAGAGTACAAACCTTTGACTAGGTTATTTATAAATAAAAAAGAGGTGAAAGAATAATGAATGGAAGTCCAAAATTTGTTTTGGAAATTGAAGAAAGAGCAGGAACAGCAATAGCAAGAAGTGAACAGGGTGTTGTTGGCGTGGTACTGTTTGATAGTACAAAAGACACAGAAAAATACATTTATGTCAGTAGAGGAGACGTATTGCAGACAGACTGGGATAATGACAATTACAATCTTTTAAAAGATTTGGCGTTTGTAGGAAGTCCATATAAGGTTATAGTTCGTAGAGTGAAAGAAGACGCTAGAGATAGCGTAAAAATAACTGACATATTAAGTGATTTAGAAAATGATGTTGACAGCATTGTTATACCAAAAGCTACTGAAAGTGATACAGATGATTTAATTAGCTATGCAAAAAGTCGGCATAATACAGAACTTGGTAAATTGGCATTAGACTTTAATCAGGCACATTTTTTTACCTTTGTGGCAAGTGATAAAGTGCCAGATCATCATGCAATTATAAATAATGGAATAACAGGAGCAGTTGTAAATGGACATGAATACAATGATAAGGAATTTGCGTTGGCTATAGCAAGTCTAGAGGCAGGATGTCCTATTTCAAGAAGTATTACAAATATGAAAATGGGATTCTTGGATAAATGTGATATTCCAGCAGAACCAGGTAAAATTACAAAAAAAGGTAAAATTGCGGTTAGCGTTCAACGTGACGACAGCGGTATTAGCTACTATGTAATTAATCGTGGAGTTACTTCATTTATAACACCTGACACAAAAAAACAGCGTAGATTTAGTAAAGTTAAAGTTGTAAGAAGTTTATTTATAATTACTGAAGACTTGAAAAAATCTTGGAATGATTATAAAGGTGCGAGATTAAATGGTTATTTAAATAAAATGGCTTTTTTGAATGCGGTTAATGCCTACACTCAAAGTCTTATGAATCAAGGAATACTTGATCCAGATTATTCAAATACTTTTGATATTGATATAGAGCAACACAAACTTTATTTAATGACAGAAAAAGGTATATCAAGAGATGAAGTGGACAAAATGAGTGAAGCAAGATTGCGTAGAATTAATACGGTTGATGGTGTTTATGCGAAATGCGATGAACTTATGCCACTTGATTGTATGGAAGACTTTTATGGAAAGGCGATAATCCAAAGTTAGAAAAGGAGTGATTAAAAAATGGATATATTTAAGGCTAATCAGGTAATATCTGGCTCACACGGAACACTTATGATTGATGGTGAAGTATTTGCGGAAGTATCTGAAATAAAAATTGAAACGAAAATAGAAAGAAAAGAAGTCTGGCTTCCTGGAGGACAAAAAGGTGAAAAAATTGTTGGAGCAAGTGGAGAAGGCACGATTAAAAGATATAAATTAAACTCAAACTGGTTTAAAAAGTTTACGAAATTAGCTAAAGGAAATGAGGTATATTTTGAATTATATTTCCAAATAGATGATCCTGATGTAGCAGGAGCAGAAGCCATAAGAATTACTGATTGCTGGAATAAGGATGGATTTTCTTTGGAAGCTAAGCGTGGAGAAGAAATGAATGAAGAGCTAAAAATTGGATATCTTCCAATCAATCTTAAAGCTGTTGAGTTAATTTAGAAAGAAAGGAGTAAATTATGGATTTAAAAGAATTGCTGAAAAAACGTGAAGAAGCAAGTAAATACAGAGAAGAAAAATCAACAATAGAATTTACTTTAAAAAGTTACAAAGATACTAAATTTAAGTTAAAAGTTCCTGATTTTCAGGAATTTGTAAATTTATGCACCAAAATGGGTATTACTGATTTTAGCATCGCTAAAAAGGAAATGCAGCGGATATTTACCGAAAAAATTACAAAATCAAATTCTGTTATATGTGAATATTTATTCGATACTTTTATAGAGCCGAACTTTACAGAACTTTCTGGAGAATTGATGGCGGAATTAAATGCTCAAAGCCGAGTATCAGTATTCAAAGATTTTTTTAATAACGAAGAAATTTTAGAAATATTTATGCTGGTTGTGAATAAACAAACTGAATTATTTAATGAAAACAAAAATCCTAATGTTGTTGCACTAAAAAAAAAATAGATGAAAATAAGACGGATGTTGAACTTAGTGCAATAATTTATTATATGCAAAAAGGCTGGACACCAAAGGATTTTTCAGATATAGAGAATGAAAATATGTGGCATTATTATGTAGTCGCTTATGAAATTGCACAGGAACAGAAACGTGAGGAATTTAACGAATATGCAAGGTTGGGAGTGATGGGATATGGCGGATAATGTTATAGCAATACAGGTAAATGTAGACGGAATAGAAAGTGCTATATCTCATTTTAATTCGTTATCTGAAAGTTTTGGGAAACTTGCACAGGGAGCACAGGAAGGTACAAGTGGAAACGAAACTCTGCAAAATAGCTTGGAAAATGTGGCGAGTGCTGTTAAGGAAGCAACTAGCGGAAATGATGAACTAGAAAATAGCTTAAGTGAAGTTGCGAACGCTGCAAATGAAGCTGGGGATGATGTAAAAAAATTAGGTGACAGTAATACCAAGGCTTCTGAAAGTGCTGATAAATTATCTGAAAGTTCTAAAAAGGCGGCAGATGGTGCTGAGGATTTAGGTAAGAGTAGTGATAAAACAGCAGAAGCCTTTGAGAAATTGAACACGCTTGGAAAAGATGTGGGGGAAACACTATCAAAATCTTTAGGCAATAAAATACCAGATACTATAAGTAAAATTGGGAGTAAATTTAGTGGATTGCTTAGTCCATTGAAAAAAGTGGGAGAGGCTGGTAAAAAGGCTTTTTCATTTTTGGGAAGTAGTATAGGTGGAAAAATCAGTGATTTGGGCTCTAAATTGAAAAATCTTTTTAATGTTGTATCCTCAGCCAGTGTTACTGGTGGCGGACTTGGTGCTATTAGTAGTGCAATCAGTGGACTTGCAGGACTTGCAACTGGTCCTGTTGGAGCGGTTATTCTTGCTATTGGTGCACTTACTGCGGCTACAGCTGCATTTGGTGTAAAGGCATTGAAAGCCTCGGCTGAATTTCAACAGGGAATGAATAAAGTTTTTACAATGCTTCCAGGAATTTCAAAGCAAGCAATGAACTCGATGAGTAACGATGTTATAGACTTATCAAACAAATATGGTAAAAGTGCAAACGAAATATCTGAAGCAATGTATCAGGCATTGTCTGCTGGAGTATCACAGGAAAAGGTTAAGGGATTTTTAGAAGTTGCTCAAAAAGGGGCAATTGCTGGGGTAACTGACATTACAACAGCAGTAGATGGACTTAGTTCGGTTGTAAATGCTTGGGGAGAGGACGCTATAAGTGCGGCACAGGCGAGTGATTTAATCTTTACGGCAGTAAAAAATGGTAAAACGAGTTTTGAAGAAGTGGCAGGCAGTATTGCTCAAGTATCACCTATTGCCAGTGCATTAGGAGTTAATTTCAGTGATGTATCAGCTGCAATTGGAACATTAACGGCAAAAGGAACACCAACAAACGTCGTTATGACACAGATGAAAGCAGCATTTAGTGAATTTTCAAAAGGATCGACAACAGCTTCTAAAGAATTTAAGAAAGCAACAGGGCAATCGTTTCAGGAGTTTATAGCGAAAGGCGGAAATTTACAGACTGCGATGCAGGCATTGGAAACTCACGCTAAAAAGACGGGTAAAAACATTAATGAATTTTTTGGAAGTGTGGAAGCTGGATCTTTTGCATTATCATTAACAGGTGAAAATACAGAATCATTTACAAAAAATATGCAGGATATGAAAAATTCAAAAGGAGCTACTGATACAGCGTTTGCACAAATGGATCAAGGGATAACGGCAAATATGGGAAAAATAAAAGAAAAAATGCACAACACTATGATTCAAGCAGGGCAAGCTCTTACTCCGATGGCTTCTCAAATGCTTCAAGGATTTACGGGGATAATGCCTATGATAATAGAATCATTTTCAACCTTAGGTGCTGCATTAATGCCGTTTATAAGTGGTTGGGTTAGCACATTTAATGGATTTAATCAAACAATACAATCTAACTCTAGTCAATTTAAAGCGGTTTTTCAAGGAGTCGGGAATATAGTTACGGCTGTTTCGGCTGCAATAGGTGCTGCACTATCAATTACAGGGGCTATTTCTAATGCTGTTTTTGGACTTATAATTAATTTATTGAGCAGTTTTATGACTTCTGCTGGGCTTGCTGGCTCTCAGGGGCAAAGTTTTGCAAGTACAATGTCAAGTGCTTTTAGTGCAATTGCCAGTATTGTAGGAGGTGCATTGCAATTCATAATGCCACTTTTAGTAGGATTAGCGCAAATAATTGGAACAGTGCTTGGTTTTGCTGTAAAAGGACTTGTAGAAGGGTTTATGAAGCTAGGCAATGTGTTATCTAAAGTTGGTGGTTTTTTCAAAAAATTATTTGGTAAAGGTGATGCTGAAAATGCCAAAAAAGATATGGAAGAGCTAAAAAAAGGAATGGAAGAACTAAATGCTGAAGCGGCAAAACCAGCAGAAAAGCAAGTTGATATAAACGCACAAGTTAATACCCAAATCGCTCAAGCAGGAGCTAATGGACAAATTGTAGGTATGAGTGTACAACAGGTGCCACAAACAGCAACTCCAGCACAACCCCAAACTATAAAACTAGATCCAACGGCAAAAGTTCCTATTGATCCAGCTAGTCTTTCAAATACTCAAATGAAAATAGATCCGACAGCGTTTAGCAATGTTCAGCAGGCAGTCCAACAAGTGAGTAGTGACATCAAAGGAAATCCACAAGATGCTACTAGAAATAGTTTACTTAGTGAGTTAAAGGCTGAAATGAGTGCATTGAAAGCTGAAATGTCTGCTACTAAAAGTGCGATTGTTGGAAAACTTGGAGAAGTGGTGGCTGCAATACACGCTATAAAAATTAACGTAAATGTTCCCGCTGGTCCGAGTGAATCTGATATTGCTAATAAAATTGCAGCGAGTTTACAGAAAGGATAGATTATGGGGTTATTGGACTATAAAGTGTATATAAAATTTGATGAGAGTGTAAATTATAAGGATTTGAATTTTTTAGGAAGCAATTCCTTTAATACAGTTGATTTTTTAAATCAAAAATTAGGAGATAACAATTTTATCGAAAAAGCCAAAAAGATGCTATCAGATAAGATGAACAGCGTGAGTGAGCAAAATCCTATTTTTTCTCAAATAAATGATAAAATGACAGAACTAAAAGAGTTTTATTTATTCCCTGTTCCGCCGAGTGAATTAAAATTTAAAAGTATTGGTGGCTGGGAAAGCATTGATACAGTAAATGGCATTTTAAAGTTGAAAAATAGGAATAAATTGCAGTCTTTGGCTTTTTCTTCTATTATTCCGGAACAGAAATATAATTTTGCAACACACCATTTGTTAGATCCTTTTACTACTTTTTTACTGTTTAAATCACTAGAGATGTCAGATAAGCCTATACGACTAATTTTAGTTGGAAAATTGGGTAAAGGAACATTAACATCAATCTTAAATCCTGTGGACTTAAATTTTTTGGCAACTGTAAATAAATTTGAAGCCAATTTTGACGTTACAGGAACATTGAACTTTGAAATTGAATTTGAGGAATATCTAGAGTTTAGTGATATTACAGAAGCCGATAACCCAGAAGAAAAATTGTTTTATAAGGTGAGTGGATAGAACGTGAAAATAATTGTAACAGATCCTGATGAGAAAAGATATGATTTGACAAGTATTGTAAAGGATAATATTCAGCTTTCAAGCAGTATTGACAACATCACGGCACAAATGGAATTTGAACTGGCTTACAATTATAGGGAGAATATGCCGTATCATACGATTGATTTGGATAAGGGAGCTTATTTTGTAGAACTTTATGATGATGCCGATACTTTGATATTTCAAGGAATTATCCCTAAAATAAGTGTTAATAATAAAGGTCCTAAGTTTACAGCGTATGATCCAAGTTTTTATATATCACGTATTTCTGAAATATTTCAGTTTGATAAACTTCCAGCAGGAGAATGCGTAAAAAAAATGCTCAAAGAATTTGATATGCCTGTCGGAACTATAGAAAACTGTGATGTGAAAATAGATGAGTATTATTACAAGGAAACTATTGCGGATATAATAAAAAAAATTATAGAAACGATAAAAGAGGATAAAGGCGAAAACTGGCATTTTTATTTTAAGGATAATGCTTTTCATTTTGTCAAAAGAAATAGTGATAAATACTTGGATGGGCAAACACAGCCTAAAGAATATCAAATATATGTTGGAAATGGGTATGTGAATATTTTCAATTTTATCAAAGACGCAAGTTATACATCAAGTTTTGAAAATATGAAAAATAGCATAATTGTAGTTGATGGTGATGATGAAAAAATGAATAAAGTTGATACAGCGAAAGATAACGAAAATATTAAGAAATACGGATTATTGCAGTATGTTGTCAAGCAGGAGAAAAATAATCAAGATAAATCAGCTAAAAAAGGTAGAAGCAAGGATAAGAATAATAAAAAAGATGGAAAAGGTAAGAAAGAAGATAAAAATAATAAAGGTAAAAAAACAAAAAATTCAAAACGCAACAAAAATACAGCTAAGAAAGGCAAAAAATAATGGCTGGAAAAACTAGAAATTCAAAACGTAACAGAAAAAGTGAAAAAGATGATAAAGATCCAAAAAATAACAAAGGTAAAAAGACTGAAAATTCTAAAACATCTAAAAAAAGTAAAAAAAAGCAAAAAGAGAAAAAACCGATAAAAGCGTCAAATGTCTTAAAAGAGAAAAATAAACTTGAGAAAACTTTTACTTTAACTGTTCCAGGAATACCTATTTTACGTGCTGGAGATTTAGTAAGCATTCCTAAAAACAGCACAGGAATTGCTGGAATATTTGAGGTTAAAAGCGTTAATCATAATTTTAGTCAAAAATATAGCTTTTATGGGATAAATATTTATTTTATGAGTTTAACTTTGGAATTAGTAAAAGAATTGGAAAGTGAGGAATAAATATGGATAACAAAGTATTACAGGCTGATGAAGCAAAACACTCTGAACCTGATAAAGCCTTTGATAATTTAGCAAAAATTTTTGAACAAAGATTTGGGAATCCCGATTGGAATGGTCCTTTTTTAGGAAAAGTTGTAAAAGCACCTCCAAATTTGGAAGTTCAAATTGACGAAAGGATTGTGTTAAAAGCAGATAGAATTGTTGTAGCTTGGGAGAAAGTGGCTGGATATACTAGGGAATTTGAAGTTAAGGGAAATATTGAAATAGATGTAACTGATAGCGAAAATCAAGATTCTGGCGGAAATATTCATAACAAAATAAAGGCAAAAGGAACATATAAAGCCAGCGGAACGAATAAATGGACTGACGAATTAAAGGTTGGCGATGAAGTCATATTAAACGAATTTAAGAATCAGAAAAAGTTTTATTTGGTAGACAAGGCTTATTATTATAAGGCAGGTGAGTAGAAATGTTACCTAATTCAGCAATTACAGCACTTGATACATATTCTAGCAATAAAAATATTGAGTATGATAATTCTGACATTTATTTTGACTTGAAATGGGATTTTAAAAAAGGCGATTTTGTTTATGAAAAAGGTACACCTGTTCTTTTGACTACAAGAAAAGAAATTGTAAAGCAATGGATTATAAAGTGCCTAATTGTTACTAAAAATGCTTGGAGAGTTTACTACAAGGATGTATTTCCTTTTGGAGTCGGAATAAATAAATATCGTGGAATAAATCCGCTTTATCAGGATTATGCACAAAGTGAAATAAAACGTGAAATTTTGACTGCATTAAAAGAACACGAATATATTAAATCTATAAATAACTATTATTCAGATTTCAAAGAAGATAGGCTGACGTTTGAGTTTGATGTAATTCTAAAAGATGATGAAGGAACTCTAAATATTAGTGAAACTTTTGAATTTGACAATCTTTTATAGTGAAAGGGGGTATTTATGGTTACAAGGGAAGATATAGATGTCTATGAGGAAGAAGTAAACGAACTTGTTAATAACATTTTTAACGGAAGTTTTATGAGCAAATATAGTGATGTTGTTGGAAGTTTTACAGCAGATATTGTGAGAGCATTTTCAACAGAATTAATTGTACAGCAGAAACTATATGATGAAATGTCAAAAAAATACAATGTTACAACTGCTGAAAGCATTTATCTTGACAGTATTTGTAGTGAAGATTATATTTTTAGAAAAAAAGCAACTGTTGCAACTGGGACTGTTAGGATTTACGGGACAAGTGGAACGTTAATTGAAACTGGAATGACTGTTGCGAGCAATAATTGTACATATACTATAACTGAAACAAAAATAGTTGCGTATAAATCGACTGGAACAGTTGGTTATAGTGATGTTAGGGTGGTTGCAAATATTGCGGGAGAAGTTGGAAACTGTGGAATTGGAGAAATAAATAAATTTTCAGAAAATTATGCAGGACTTGAAAGAGTAGAAAATCTTAGTAATATTTCAAACGGATCAGATGAGGAAAACGACACAGAACTGCGGGAACGTAGGAGAAAGATATTATCTAGTCCGAGTGTAAATTATAACGCAAATATGATTAGGGAAATGATATTAAATAATTTTGAGAATATAAAAAAATTAAGAATAATTCCGAGATGGAATGGTAAAGGAACGGCTAAGATTATTGGAATTGGTAAATCGGATATAAAACTAAAAGATGAAGAACTGAATGCAATAAAAACATATTTAGATAATGAAATTATAACAGATGCCGAATTTACTATAAAGACAATTAAGGAAAAAAGTATAAATCTTACATTTGAAGCTGTATTAAATAAAGAATATAACGAAGAAAGTGCAATTAAACTTACAAAAAGTACATTAAATCAAGTATTTTTGGATAAATTATTTGAGGAAAATAGAATTTATTATGCAGAAATAATTGATAAATTGCTGGAAGTAAAAGCGTTTAAGAAAATATCAAATATAGACATCAATAACACAAAAGAGGATGTTGTATTGGATGACGAGGATTTGGTAAGTGTTTTGAATGTAACGTTAAAAACTTTGGATTAGGAGGAAAAAATGAGTGGATTTACAATGGCTGCAAAAGCAAAAATATTAAACAATTTATTTGAAGGCAAAACATATTATGCGGGGCTTTTGACGGCTATAACAACGGGAGCAAATGGAAAAGAGAATGCAACAGAACTTGTATCAGCTTCATATGCCAGAAGAGCTATAAACTTTGCTTCAACTTCATCAAACGAAACAAGCAATATAGCTTCTGTGAAATTTCCTGAAGCAAGGGAAGATTGGGGACGTATTATAGGAATCGGAATATATGATTCATTGACTGGTGGAAATTTAATAAATTTTGCTACTTTTGACGCAAGAGATGAAGTAATAATTTACGCTTTAATGCAGTATGAAATAGCAAAAAACTTTTATGTGATAGGATTTAGAAATTAATGGCAAAAAATGTACACCAGAAGTCAATTGAATATATAAAAAATAATTTTAATATAAATGAATTATCAAATTTCTATGTAAAAGATTTTGTAAATGATGGTAGAAATAATGATTTTTCTTCGATTAAAAGTAATCCTAAAGCAATGAACTTTGTAAAACATACAAATAAATTGTCCGAAATGACAGTATCAGAATTGTTAAATTATAAAGTGAGTGATTTTTCATTTTTTGTTGGTTTGGATGATTACGTAAACTTTACACAAAAAATTACTGAGAAAAGGTTTCCATTGCTTTTTTCGTATGATAACGATTATGCTGATGTTATATATAATCTTGCTAAAAACGATTATTACAACAGTATGATAAAGTCCCTTCCGGGAATATTCAGAAATTCAAATCTTATACAAGATGTATTTCATTTTGCGGATCTTGAATTAAAGTCACTGGAATTTGTAATAGGAACATTGGTAAAAAACAGAAGATTTATAACAGCAAGAAATGAAGTTTTAGAAGAATTTGAAGAACATTATAAATTAATATCAAGCAAAAATTTATCAACAATTTTTAAAATAAACAGAATCATTTCCAAACGTATTTTAAGACGTGCAAACACTTTACAGAATTTCAAAGATACAATGAAACTATATTTTATCTATAACGACAATGTAACAATAACGAATGATAAAAATAACTTTCAGTATATTGTAGATTTTCATTCTAGCACTGTAGATAAAGAATATTTAGATTACTGGCTGGAATTGATTTATGAAGTTATACCAATTTGGTACGACATAAAAATTGTATATTAAATGAAGGGAGAAAAAATGAAACAAACAACACTAGATTTAATAAAAAATATAAATGAAAATACCTTTATACCTGCAACTACTCAAAATGAATTATTTGAACTGTTTCAATTAGATACAGTCGCTGATTTAAGAAAAGTTTCAAGGAATTTTATGAAAGTGTATGAACTGTTGGAACACTTTGATAATCAGACTTCCAACGCAACAAAGGAAAAAGAGGGAATTGTAAAATTGGGTACAGAAACAGGAAATGCAATAGATGCTGAAACTTGGAAACAAGCGATAGGGCAAACATTAGGTGGGTATATAAGTAAAGTTGAAAATAAAGAAGCTGGAAAATGGTATATAAATGATTTGACAGATGGGAAAATATACAAGTGTATACAAAATCACTCAAGTACGAGTTTTGATATTACTAAATTTGTGGATATTACGAATATTGGACTTTCGGACAAATTGGAAAATTTGTTCAGTTCTGAAAACAACTTCGTGAAAATAGGAAATATCATAATCCAATGTGGAAGAAACGAAGTTCCTGAAAATTCAAACGAAAATGGAGCTTCATTTAAATTTCCTAAACCTTTTCCAAACGCTTGCTGGGCTATAACAGCTAACGATGTCGGAGGTGGAGTTAGAAGCGTAGCAGTTAGTCCAACCTCGAACTCAGAGTTCAAGGCTTGGGCAAGATTCGGAAAAGATTTTGCTGGGAGCATTTTCTGCTGGATTGCAATAGGATTTTAAGCACAAATTATAGATTGTAAAATAAAAAAGTTCGTGTTATCAGAGTTTAACTTAATAAAATTTTCTATTTTGCATAAATGTAAGCATAGTTATCATTTACATTTGTATTCGATACTATTTGAAAATACAAAAACTGAGAATCTTCTTTCACGTAAGCTAGGGTATGTTCGGTACTTACTAACTTAAAATTGTTTTTGGATAAAGTATATTCTTCATAGCCGTATGCAGCATTATTAACATTTCTTTGTGCTGTATATGCAATCTTAATTTTAGTGAATTTCTTTGAAAAAGGAATGTATACCCCTTGTTCTGTCCATTCTTCCAATTTTCCGAAGAAAATAAGATTCCAAATTTCAGATAAATTTTCCATTCTATAATATTAGAAAAAATATTATAGGAGAGTGAAAAAATGGAATTAGAAGTAATCACTGGAAGAAATGCACAAATTTATGTGGAGTATCTGAACAGCTGTATAGCAAAGAACGAGGCAACAAAAAACACTACTTACAAGACATACTTCAACAATATGAAACAGTTTGTTGAGTATATCAAGAAGTATGAAAATAATCGTTACTTGCTTAGTAAAGATACGCTGAAAATCATTGTGAGTGTGCTGGAGCGGTATATAAGATATTGCAGGGAAGTGAGTGGGAATAATGCACAGACAATCAATAATAAATTGACGGCTATATCTAGCTTCTATATTTGGGCAGTCAAAAGGAATTTAATATCAGTTCATCCGTTCCGGGACAAATTGGACAGACTGAAAGTAACCGATACAGAAAAGCGGAGAAATAGTTATTATTTGAGTAACAAAGAAGTAATTGAAATAAATATCAAAATGGATATGGAAAAGAAATTTGATTTGCAGGACAGAATAATTTTTAATCTGATTATTGATACAGCTTGTAGAATTAGTGCGTTACAGTCAATAAAGTTGGAAAATATCGACTTGGAAAATGGGATAATCACGGGAATTGTGGAAAAGGAACAGAAAATTGTGGAATTTGTAATATTTGAAGACACAGTAAATTTAATAAGGGAGTGGTTAAAATGTAGGAAAGACAACATAGAATACTTATTTGTTACTAGATACAGCGGAGTGTTTAAGCAAATGAGTAAATCAACTATACGAGATCGAGTTAGAAAAATAGGAAAACTTGTAGGAATAGATAATCTATATCCACACAGTTTGAGAAAAACATCAATAAATCTTATTGCAAATAGTGCTGGAATTGACTTGGCAAGTGAATTTGCAAATCATTCTGGAATAGATGTTACAAAGAAACATTACATCAAGAAAACTACTGCAAAAGATAGAAAAAATAAACTACTAGAAATCCGTAAAAAAGCAGGATTTTAGCATAAAAATTAAGATAAATTTGGGAATTTGTACAGATTTTGAAAATTTATTTGCTAATTTTATTGACTTAAAGCATTTTGTTGATTTCAACAATTTGGTAAAAAATTAAAGTTGTCCCAAAATAAAATTGACTCAAAGTCCCTAAAAATGGGCATTGAATTTTTTGAAATGCAATAACAATTCGTACAAATTCCCAAATTAGTACAGAATTAAAATCGAAAGGAGAAACAGAAATGAAAGGATTTAAAATATATTTATATGATAAAAATGGAAAGTTGATGGGAATATATTTAGCACCATCACAAGAAGAGTTTGAAGCTGATAAATTAAAATATTGTAGCGAATATATAGAGGGAGAAAATTATATTTCTTATACCGAAATAAAGAATCCTATTGTCGAAGATGGACAAGTAAGAGAGATGACTATATCAGAGCAGGTTCAAGCTGGAATTATAGTTTTGACAGATGGTCAATATTTGGAACATGGAGAGATAAAAACCATTGAAAAGCCAAATCCATATAGCACTTGGGACAATAAGAATAACACCTGGATTGAGGATAAGGCTGAGAAATTACAATATTTAAAAGATACAAGATATAAAAAACAGCAGGAGTATATCAAATTAAAAAAAGAACTGGAAAATAAGGAGGAAGAAAAGGAAGAATTTGAAAATTTAGGTTTTGACATAACTGAAACGGAGGAAAGGATAACAGAAATAAAGTCTGAAATGGATTTGTTGAAAACTGAAATAGCAAAATTAACAAAAGAAATAAAAAAAGTAGAAAAGGAAGTGGTATAGATGAATAGATTTGACAAGATTTTCAGCTTTATGTTGGCTGTTGAGGGTGGTTATACTAACGATAAGAATGATAAGGGTGGAGAAACAACTTGGGGGGTTACAAAAGAGGAAGCAAGAAGAAACGGATACAATGGCTCTATGAAAAATTTAACACAAGATTTTGCAAAAAGAATACTTGAAAAAGACTATTACCTGAAAAATCGTTTGAATGAAGTAAAAAATGACAAGGTTGCATTATCAATATGTGACTGGAGTTTTAACTCAGGAAAATGGGCAACTAAAAAGGCACAGGTAACATTAAACAGATATTTTGGCTATAATCTAGTTGTGGACGGTATTTTTGGAAGCAAGACTATAAAAGCCTTGAATGAAGTGGAAGAACAAGGAAAATCAGAAGAATTTTTGAGAGATTACCATAGCATACAGAGAAAATTTTATCATTCTATAGTTGAATATAATCCAACTCAGAAAGATTTTTTGACTGGGTGGTTGAATCGGGTTGACAGAAAAGAAAAATATTTAAAGGAGATGGTATAAATGAAAGTAATATTGAATGTAGGACACGGTGGAGTGAAAAAGGATCCAGGAGCTTGCGGAAATGGATTTGAGGAACATGCTTGGAATAAGGATTTTGTAAATAACTATATTGTTCCTGAGTGCAAAGAGCAAGGTGTAGATTATGTCGTAGTGTATCAGGATTATTATTCTAAGTTGCCAGACAAAATTAATAATTTAGCAAACAAAGGGGATATAACTTTGTCATTTCATCTTAATGCAGCTGAGAAAATGGCTAACGGAGTTGAAATGCTATTCTGGCATACTTCCAAAAAAAGCAAGGAATTGGCAGAATATATGCAGGAGGCTAATATTGAAGCAACGCATTTGAAAGACAGAAAAATCTTACCACGTGTAAGAGGAGATAGAGGTTGGACATTGTTATATAAAACAGTAACCCCTTGTCTTATCGTTGAAAGTGGATTTATAACAAATAAAAATGATATGGAAGTATTAGAAGCAACAAAAAAGGAACTGGCAAAATATTATGTAGCGGCGGTAAAAAA